>CAMTOW010000191.1 GCA_947074245.1 uncultured Bacteroidales bacterium
TCTTAGTAATGTCAAGCGGCTTCTGTTTTGTCAAAGGTAATGCGGTAATATCCCACCCGCATTCGAGGCGCGTTGGATGTTGAATTCTCGAGATTTCCCGAAATGATAAAGACGGGTTACGACTTGTTCTTTATATTTCGCAGCGATCCATACCGTACCGACCGGTTTGTCTGCCGTTCCTCCGTCCGGACCGGCGATTCCTGAGGTCGCAACCGAACAGTCACTTCCGCAAACACGGGAAACTCCGATTGCCATCTGACGAACCACGGGTTCGCTCACTGCCCCGAAATCGGTCAGATCCTGCGTTGAAACACCCAATACTGATGACTTCACCGAATTGGAATAAGACACGACTCCACCGTTGAAATAAGCAGAACTTCCGGGTATTTCGGTAATCATTGAAGCGATGGCACCTCCGGTGCAACTCTCTGCCGTAGAAAAAGATAAATTATCGGCCGATAATCTCTTACCGACAATTTGGGCAAGCGGCAAATCTTCATCGGAAAAAATAGCCCCTCCCAATATATGGTGTAACTCTTGAATCAATGCCTTCATCTGCTGCTCAAGCAAGGTGGCCTCGAGACCTTTGCCCGTCAGACGCAATCGAATTACGCCAGCTTTCGGCAGATAGGCCAATTTAAAGGATGCAGGCATCGCGGTTTCAAATGCGGAGAGTTTTTCGGCCAATGCCGATTCGGAATAATCGCAAACCTGACAGGTATGATGCAAAATAGTTCCGTTTTCACGGAAGAGGTTCTCCAAGCGAGGTATGATTTCCTGACTCATCAACCACTTCATCTCCAAAGGGACTCCCGGCATCGCTACCAGAATCTTCCCCTCTTTTTCAAACCAAAGACACGGCGCGGTACCGACCCGATTCATAATGACGCGGGATTTATCCGGAACCAAAGCCTGATTTTCGGTCAGAATGTTCATCGCAATGCCTCGTTTGGCGAAAAGATCATCGATATTCTGTTTTACATCCTTATCGAAGATCAGTCGGGAATCAAAATAATCACAAAGGATATTTTTAGTCATATCGTCTTTGGTAGGTCCCAAACCTCCGGTCATCAGAACGATATCGCTTCGAGACATCGCGGCATCAATGGCGCTTCGCACGTCTGATACCACATCTCCGACTGTCGTGATACGAATGATATCGCCACCGATCCGGTTCAGTTCCTGAGCCATCCAGGCCGAATTCGTATCTACGATCTGACCGATCAGTATTTCATCGCCAATAGTTATAATTTCGATTTTCATGTGTCTGATTCATTTTAGACGAATATTCCTGCAATTTAGCAATACGTTGCAACAAAGTCGGATGAGAATAGTATGCGAATACATAGATCGGAGACGGAGTCAGATTCACCAAGGCTTTGACCGAGATCTTCTTCAGCGCTGAAATCAACGGTTGAGCCAATCCGACTGAAGCTGCAAAGCGATCTGCCTGATATTCGTTGGAACGAGAAATGATGTTCATCAATATTCCGGTCAGAAGCTCAATGGGCGAGTATAATAATGTAAACGCGATCAGTCCCAACTCGAAAGTAGGAAACTCGCCTCCCATCGCATGGGCAAGCATATCGTTATCCACGAGAAGAGAGAATACATAAAGAAGTAAGAAAGCATTCAGGATAGAAATGCCCAAACCGAGTATGTTATGACGATATCGATAGTGACCGATCTCATGCGCCAAAACGGCTATGATCTCTTCGTTGGTCAGCTCTTTGATCAGCGTATCATAAAGGACGATCCGTTTGCGTTTTCCGAAACCGGTAAAGTAAGCATTCGCTTTGGTGCTGCGTTTCGATCCGTCGATGACATAAATATTGGAAACTTCGAAATCCACTTTCCGTGTAAAACTGGTTATGGCGGCTCGCAACGGACCCGGCTGAAGAGGAGTTTGCTTATTGAAAATGGGAACAATCAGCTCCGAATAAAAGAAGGTGATGAATACGGAAATCATGCAGATAATACCCCAGGCGTAAAGCCAGAACATATCATGCCACTTCTGAAACAGAAGAATAACACCCGTAAGCAAAGCACCACCGAGCAGACAGGCGATCAACCAACCTTTAATCTGATCGGTAAAGAAAAGCTTCGGCGTCATTTTATTGAATCCGTATTTTTCTTCGATCACAAACGTATCATAATATCCGAAAGGCAAGGTGAGAACATCATTGCCGATATAGATAGCCGCAAAAAAGAAAAGGGCTGCCAATATCGGACTCGGCGTCACCTGATAGGCGAGATAGTCCAATATGCCAAACCCTCCGGTAAAAAGCATAATCAAGATCAGCGCGAACTCAAAAGCCCGCACAATCGCTGAAAACGCATTATTATCTTTAAAATAACGCTGCTGACGCGCATATTCTTCCTGATCGTAGATTCCCGCCACCTCATCGGGCAGTTCGCTTTTTGCGGCTCTACGGTTAAGCCAACCTAAGATTGCTCCGAAAAGATAATCTATCGAAACAAAAGCTACGATCAGAAAGAATAAGACGTTCAACATAGTTTAGAGTTCTACTCTTGCAAACGGAACCGCATCATAAGAACTGCAGTCGCCGTCAAGATATTTATAATAACCGGTAATGGCGACCATCGCCGCATTATCGGTAGTAAACGCAAATTTAGGAACATGGATCTTCCATCCATAACGCACCGCGTGATCCTCAAATGCCGCACGAACGGCAGAATTGGCAGAAACACCTCCGGCAACGGCAACCTCTTTGATTCCGGTTTCTTTAGTCGCCTTTCTCAACTTATCCATCAGGATATCGACGATGGTAGCCTGTAGGGACGCGCACAGATCGTTTTTGTTCTCTTCGATAAACTGCGGATTCTCTTTCAGATTATCACGCAACATATATAAAAACGAAGTTTTCAACCCACTGAAGCTATAATCCAATCCCTGGATATGCGGCTTATTGAATTTGAATCGTTTCGGATCGCCTTCTTTCGCCAACCGATCCACGACGGGACCTCCGGGATATCCCAATCCCATCACTTTGGCACATTTATCAAAAGCTTCGCCGGCAGCATCGTCGATGGTCTGACCGATCACCTCCATTTTATTATATGACGTTACTTTGATAATCTGAGAGTTCCCCCCTGATACTAATAAACAAAGAAAAGGGAATTGTGGTTGATTGGTATCGGTATCATTTTCTTTAATAAAGTGAGCAAGCACGTGCGCTTGAAGATGATTCACATCGACCATCGGGATTCGAAGAGCAGAACTCAACCCTTTGGCAAAGGATGTACCGACCAATAAAGAACCCATCAGACCGGGTCCGCGCGTAAACGCGATCGCACTCAAATCGTTTTTGGATATACCCGCACGTTTGATCGCTTCGGAAACTACCGGCACGATATTCTGTTGATGACAACGGGATGCAAGTTCGGGTACGACACCGCCATATGATTCATGAACGGCTTGGCTGGCAATGACATTAGACAAAATTACCCCATCGGCAATCACGGCTGCCGAAGTATCATCACAAGATGATTCGATTCCTAATATGATTGTTTTTTTCATTTTCAAAAGAAAGGACGATCTGTTGGTAGAAACACGAAGTTTCTATTCAATTAATAAATAAAAACCGCAGATGAATCTTCATTCGAAGAGATCTGCTTTTTAAGGATTACAAAGTTAAAGAATTATTCTTCAGTAAGCAAAATGAACCGTCTATATCCCGTTATCGGGTCTGGTCAGGTAAGAAAAACGGATTAAGAGATCTATATTTCTAAATTCTCTTTTGTGAATAACCCCTTACGCCCGTGAAAAGTTATATTTTTGTAGGGAATATACCGTTATGCAGAAACTCCTCAAACATACAAAAATATTGTTCCTATCCGTTGTTTTCGTAATCACGTTCATCTACGGAGCTTTGTATATCATATTGAGTATTCCTTCTATACAAAACAGAATAAGAACAATCGCCACCTCTCAACTATCAACGATCGCCGGAGCTCAGATCGAAATCGATCGGTTACAGATTTATCCCTTCAATAAAGTTGCGCTTCAGGGTGTACTGATCCGGGATCTCAATCAAGATACGCTTCTTTACGCCAACAAACTATCGGCCAGCTTCGAGATTCTCCCGCTCTTTCATAAAGAGGTGCATTTCAAAACCGTTCAGCTCTTAGGCTTCAATGCTCATATCCGAAAAGAAACCGCGGATGCGCAGCCGAACTTTCAGTTTTTGGTTGACGCATTCAAATCGAAGGATACCATAAGCAAACCTATGCCGATTGACTTACGCCTCAATACGGTGATGCTTCGGAGGGGTACGATCTCGTACGACGTTCTTTCACGTCCGAACCTGGACGACAAATTCGATCCGAATCATGTACATGTATCCAACTTCATCGCCAATATATCGTTACGAACTTATTCGGCTGACTCATTGAACGCATCGGTCAAGCGGATCTCTTTTGAAGAGGCTTCCGGATTTAAGTTGGAGAAACTTTCGCTGCAATTCATCGCCAATCGCGAAGAGGCACATCTGAAAGATTTCTCGTTGTCTTTGCCTAATACCAATATCCGGATCGACTCGGCCGCGCTGGATTATTCGCGTGTGGCAGACAAAAAACAATTTGCGGATAGCGCCTATTTTGCGCTGTCGGTTCATCAATCACACATCAGCCCCAAGGATATCGGCTGTTTCGTGCCGGCATTAAAACATTTCAACTTCTTGCTGAATCTCGACCTGAAAGCATCGGGATCGGTCAATAACCTAAGTATCGACAAACTACACACCAATTACGGATCGGAACTGGTGGTTGATGCGAACGCTTCGCTGACGGGTATCACCCATCCGGAAGAAGCTTATATTTTTGGCCAGGTCAGCAATCTGCTCATCACTCCGTATGGCATAAACGCATTAGCCAACAATTTTGCGTCGGAAGAAAAAAAACTGCCCCAAATTCTGGATAATCTCGGAGATATCCGGTTTAAAGGTGAAATATCCGGCTTTTTCAGTAACCTCGTCGCTTTCGGGAATATTTACACCCGATTGGGAACGATTCATTCTGACCTGATGCTCGGGAACGATCTGGAAAACAAACTTCTTACCTATCAGGGTAAAGTGGAAACGAAAGATTTCAATTTAGGCGGACTTCTGAAGAGAGGAAATCCGTTCGGAGACGTATCCTTCGCATTGGATATCGA
>CAMTOW010000192.1 GCA_947074245.1 uncultured Bacteroidales bacterium
CTGCGCCCACCCTTGCAGATGGGACCCCTTATCCCGAAGTTACGGGGTCAATTTTCATCTAAAGGTCTTTACACATTCGGTTACAACTACGATGGTAAATTCGGTGCTGTTCCGACTCAGATCGAAAACAAAAACCTGAAATGGGAACGTTCGGCGAAATTCAACATCGGTACGGATATCTCTTTGTTCAACCGTGTGAACCTGGAAGTAGACTACTACATTGAAAAAACAAAAGATATGATTTTCAATGTTCCATTGTCACTTACCACAGGTATCGCAACTATGCCTCAGAATATCGGAGAAATGAAAAACTCCGGAGTTGAGGTGATGGTAAATGTTGACGTATTCCGCAATCGCGACTGGAACGTTTCGGTGAATGCCAACCTTTCTCATAACAAAAACAAAATTGAGAAGTTGAATTCAGATAATCCGATCGAAGGTAGCATCACGATCCGCAAACCGGGTGAACCATACCACACATTCTTTATGAAAGAATATGCCGGAGTAAACTCAGACAACGGAAAACCGATGTGGTATAAAAACGTTTACGGCGAAGACGGTTCTGTAATCGGAAAAGAAACAACCGAAAGCTACAATGAAGCTGAAAAACGCATCGTTGGTACGGCAGATCCAAAACTTCTGGGTGGTTTCGGAGCGAAAGCATCTTACAAAGGTTTTGATTTGGGAGTAGACTTCAGCTACAAAGTTGGTGGTAAAGTGTACAACAGCGGTTTCGCGTATGACATGCAGGTAGGTCACTATACATTCGGTCCGGTTTCGAACTACGTATATGAAAACGCTTGGCGTCAGCCGGGTGATCAGACAGAAGTTCCGGCATTCGTATACCGCGATGGTTCTGGCGCAAACCAGCACTCATCTCGATTCTTGATGAACGGATCATACCTTCGTATGAAGAACCTGACATTCGGATATACATTGCCAAGATCACTGACTCAGAAAGCATTCATCAGCAACGCCCGCATCTATTTCAATGCAGACAACCTGTTTACGGTTCGTGCATCCGATTTCATCGGTTTCGATCCTGAAACACGTGCAGATGGTGTTCAGTCATGGGCATATCCGGTTCCTCGCAACTTCACGTTCGGAGTAAATCTATCATTCTAATTTCTAAAACGATTGAAAATGAATTTTCCTAAAATCAAAAATATATTCGTAGCGACAGCTATGACCGCGATGCTTTCGTCATGCGGCAACTCATTCCTGGATTTGAATCCTCACCAACAGATTGACGATAAAATTGCTATCGTCAATCCGGAAGATATCGCGACTGCTCTAAACGGTGTATACTACCGTTTAGGGGGCGCAGCATTCTGCGGACGTACTTACACGGCTTTGGCTGACGTTGCATCTGACAACACGGTACACTCTGCTGCAACTTCTCACTTGATCTCGTTGCACAACTATACTTATTCAGAAGCCGACAGCTACCTGGAGGGTATTTGGGAATCAGCCTATAAAGTGATCGACAACTCATCTCGTATCATCGTAGCCGCAGAAAAAATGATGGAGACCGCTCATACGTCTAAGCTGGATCTGATCAAAAGCGGTTTGGCTCAGGCATACGGTCTTCGTGCTTATGCTACTTTCTCGGTAATGAATGTATTCGCACTGCCTTACACAAGCGAAAACCTGAATGCTCAGGGTGCTGTTTTGGTGTATCAGCCGATCGAAGCCGGAACGATGGTTTCAAGATCAACCGTAAAAGAAAGCTACGCTTACATCCTGGAGCAACTTGAAAAAGCGAAAGAATATGCGAACGGTCTTGCTTTCGGCGCATCGAAACATTTCTATATGAACAACATCGCCATCGAAGCGCTTGACGCTCGTGTGAAATTGTATATGAATGATTTCTCTGCTGCAAAAATCGCTGCTGAAAAAGCATTGAAAAGCTATGAAGAAGCGAACGGAAGCGATATCGTAACCGATAAAACTTCTTATGCGAAAATGTATGATGAGAATACGGATCCAACCGAAGCCATTTTCCTAATCGCAAAATCGGCATCGGATTATCTATCTGCCAACTCAATCAACACGCTTTATACCAACTACGGTTTGGGAATGTCTTCTTCTTTGATCGCTTTGTACAACGATACGGATATCCGTAAAGAGAAACTAACCAAATATGTAAACAACGTATACAAAGGCGGAAAATTCGAATCGACGATTACCAATGTTCCGGTATTCCGTTTGCCTGAACTTTACTTGATCATCGCCGAATGTGAAGCTGAAGCAGGTGATGCGGGAGAAGCCGCTGAAGCTCTTTACGAAGTTGCGAAACGCGACCTTTCAATCGATTCTTCAGACGATCTACCATCTGATCTTGATGCTCTGAAATCATTCATCGTAGACGAACGTCGTCGCGAACTTTATCAGGAAGGACACCGTTTGTTTGACGCTCGTCGTCGTGGTGAAACTCTTTCAATCAACGATAATACGTCACGCCTGGTTAACGGTATGTATCTTTACCCGATTCCTGCGGCAGAAATCAACTCTGGTTTCGGAGTGGTTCAGAATGAAAACTGGATGCAGTATTATCCGGTAAAGAACTAATCTGCTCTCTTATTCAAATTCTTCATCATAAGAAATAAAACGGATTTATCCGGTTCATCGTTAAACCGATGAGCGGTTTGTTTCAGATTTACACCCTTTATTCAGATTATCACCGATAATATTGAATAAAGGGTGTTTTTCATAACTGACCTTTCTAGATCTGCTTTTCAGATTATCGTCAAAACGATATATTCAAAACAACAAACGGCAACGGGCCTGATTCAAGTAATAATGAATCAGGCCCGTTGCCGTTTTATAGTCGTTAGACAATCCGGCCCAAAGACCGATTTATGTGTCGAATAAAATTGATATCGTCAATCAAACCGTCAGAGATTAATCTTATCCGAAAAATTTGAAAACGCCCAGTGTCAAAGCCATCCATAAGAAATAGCGTAACACTTTTCCGATAAACATGTAAACCGATACCGCATAGAAATTAGAACGCATCAAACCGAATGTTACGATCATGATATTCCCCAATATCGGAACGAAGGCAAAAGCGGCAAGCCAAGTCCCTCGTTTATCCAGCTTCACCTGCATCTGATGGAGCTTTTCGGGTTTAATCTTCAAATATTTGGTAATCCATTCCATCTTACCCATATATCCCATAAAATAACAGGACATACCTCCCAGTAAGTTTCCGATTGAGAGCACAAGCAAACAAGTCCATTTGTTGAGCCCCATCATCAAAGCAGCGGTAAGAACGACTTCAGAACTCGCAGGAACGATACTTCCGGCCAACAGACCGGAAAAAAACAATCCCGGATATCCCCAAAGTGCAAGTTGATCCATAAACAATTAATTTTTTGAATCGCAAAAATAGGGATACCGGAAATATAATTGGTTGTAATTATATAAAATTCAGCAGAAATGCCTCACAATTCTTTTTTTTTAGATTTTATCTGCCTCTTCATCCGGCTCAGGAACGATAGCGTGCTCTAAATTAACTTTTTCTACGGCATGATCGGCGATGTTCATACCTTCGAAACGTTTCGCATAACCACTGTAGTCCATTGGTTGACGCTCATAATCAGGATCCTGAAACAACGGACTCGTAATAATATGATCGGCCGTCGATCGATTACAACAGAATATGATGTTTTCTACACTAGCCAATCGAGTCAGAGCTTTCACGTCGGTATCATGCGGCTGCATCGTCATCGGATCGGTAAAAAAGAACAGATAATCGATCTCTCCATCCACGATGCGCGATCCGATTTGTTGATCACCGCCCAACGGGCCCGATTTCAAAATAGTAAAATCCCATTCTACTTCGGGGTGTTTCTTTTCAAGAGCTTCTTTGATAATCGCTCCGGTCGTACCCGTCGAATAAAATTTATGACCGATCAAACGTTCTGAATTATACAATGCCCACTCGGTCAATGCCGGTTTCATAGCATCATGGGCTACTAGCCCAACTTTTCTTCTAACCATAACTCTTCTGTTTTATGAAATATTAAACACAACGTCTAAAGTAAACAACTTCATGAATCGAAACAATTATCAACGACCATAAAATGAACTCCGTTTTCATAAAATAGGGAATCAATCCCAATGACATCGATTCCCTTTACCGGTTAATTCTGTGCCCATTCCAGCACGGTCGGGCTTTTTACATTTACCCCGAACTCTTCTGCCTTACGAAGTATATTTCGCGCCAATTCCGGTTTTTCACTATCCGGACAATAGCGGAAATAAGCTTCAGCCGCCCGTACGTGTGCCGCATCCGGCATTGGATATGCCCGCTGCTCGGGCAATCCGAATTCAGAATTATCCAATTCACGTCTTTCTTCGGTATCCAGTTTATCAGAAACCGGACTTTTCTCTCTACTCATTTCTATTCAATTTAAGTATTCAACAAATATTTCTTTATATCACCGATCACTTCTGCCGGAGAGAGATACCCTTGTACGATATGAACTTTCCCTTGAGCAGTGATAAACATCGTAGCCGGGAAATCCGTAATATCATACGCCTTCGCAATATCGGGATCCTCATTGGTGATCACTTCATACGTCTGAATATCCGGATATTCCGTTTTCAGCGGATCATACGCATCGCGAAACCCTTTCGCGTATAAATGCTTATCCGTATGGAATACGATGATCGTCGCCTGTGTGCATTTGAAATGCCATTTGTCGGCACCGGCATAATCGGCAATCCGATTTACAAATCGTTGCGGTGAAAGATGAGTCAACATAATATTCTTATATTAAGTTCTTTATCTAACGTTCTTCCCTACAGCAGTAGGATTACTTATTTAAATATAAACAGATGATCTTGTGAAATAGTTGAATCGACTGGGCAACGAATCGGATGAAAATTAAGCGTACAACATTCTTTTCCTTTTAAGATCGTCCGGAAAATTGATATACTCGGCATTGTTATTTAACTTTGCAGCCACTATCAGAATTAGAAAACATGACAAATATTCAGAAAGCTAAAATTCAATTCGCTCCCCTTCAGGGTTAGACCGATCATATCTATCGCAATGCCCATGAACGTATCTTCGGTGGAATTGACACCTATTATACTCCATTCGTCCGTTTGGAAAAAGGCGATACGTTTCGTAACCGCGAACTTC
>CAMTOW010000193.1 GCA_947074245.1 uncultured Bacteroidales bacterium
CACCGAGATCTACACTAATCTTAACACTCTTTCCCTACACGACGCTCTTCGATCTCTGTATAACGTTCAATCGTTTGATCGCGGTCTGGGCCTACGGATACGATTTTGATCGGCGTTTGCAGTTGCTCTTCCAAGAATGACAGATATTGGTTGAACTCCTCTGGGAACTCGTCTTCGCTCTGCATTTTCGTCATGTCAGTCTGCCAGCCCGGCAATTCAACATATACGGGCTTCACGTTTTCATCGATTTCAAACGGATAACGGTCTGTCTCTTCTCCGGCGATATCATACGCGACGCAAGCTTTGATAGTTTCAAACGTATCCATCACGTCGCTTTTCATCATGATCAATTGAGTTACACCGTCAATCATGATCGCGTATTTCAAAGCCACAAGGTCGATCCATCCGCAACGTCTTTTTCGTCCCGTTACCGAACCGAATTCATGACCGATTACACAAAGTTTATCTCCTGTTTCGTCGAAAAGCTCTGTCGGGAACGGTCCGCTTCCTACGCGTGTACAGTAAGCTTTGAAGATTCCATACACTTCGCCGATCTTGTTCGGCGCGATACCTAGTCCGGTACAAGCTCCGGCACAAACGGTATTTGATGAAGTTACGAACGGATAAGATCCGAAATCGATGTCCAGCATCGTTCCTTGAGCACCTTCTGCCAATACGGATTTACCGTCTTTCAGATATTGGTTGATTTCATAATCACTATCGATGAAGGTAAATTGTTTCAGGAATTCGATACCTTCCAACCACTCTTTTTCCAGCTCAGTGATATCATACGTATAATTCAACGCGCGAAGAAGAGATTCATGCTTCGCTTTCGCTTGTGAGTATTTCTTATCGAAATCATGAAGGATATCACCCACGCGCACTCCGTTTCGACTGATTTTATCGGTATAAGTAGGTCCGATTCCTTTTCCCGTCGTTCCGATCTTAGCGTCACCTTTCGCCGCTTCGTTGGCAGCGTCCAACATTCGATGAGTCGGAAGAATCAGATGTGCTTTTTTCGAGATCAACAGACGTTTGGTCAGATCATGTCCGCTTGCGGCTAGAGCCTCTGCTTCCTGTTTGAACAACAACGGGTCCAATACCACGCCATTGCCGATCACGTTGATTTTGCCACCTTGGAATATCCCGGAAGGAATTGAGCGCAAAACGTATTTCTGTCCGTCGAATTCAAGGGTATGACCGGCGTTCGGTCCACCTTGAAAACGCGATACGACATCGTAGCGCGGAGTTAGTACGTCTACTACTTTTCCTTTTCCTTCATCACCCCATTGCAGGCCCAAAAGAACATCTACTTTCATATGAATCAGTTTTAATTAGATTGTACACAAAAAAAAATCCACAATTATTACTTGTGGATTGGCTTTTTACGGCTAGCCACCATACATTTATGACATAGGCCGTACATATAAAGATTATAATTCGCCAGGTTGAATTTATTGTATTTCTTCTCCTGGATCGTATTGTGAAGCTCGTCGTCTTTCACCTCTTCAACCTTATTGCACATCGTGCAGATCAAATGATGATGACTTTCGGTATTGTATGCTTTTTCGTAATGAGCCATGTTGGCCCCGAATTGATGACGTATGATCAGTCGGCATTCTACCAATAAGTCTACGGTATTGTAAACGGTAGCACGGCTTACACGATAACCGCTCTTGAGCATCAGCTCATAAAGCGTATCGACATCAAAATGTTCGTTAAGTGAATATATTTGCTCTAAGATAGCGAAACGCTCAGGCGTTTTTCTTAATTTCTTAGAAGCTAGGTAACTGGTCAGTTCCTCTTTTACGGTTTCAATAAGCTCGTGATCTTCCATATTCGTATAATCAGACGTCTCAAAGGTATTTAAATTTTAAATTATTGTCAAATAATTGGATTTGAAAAGAGAATGTTAACATTTTAATCACTCTTTTTCATCCTCATAAATAAAAGTGTCATACAAATTCCTCAATTTGTCTTCATCCGAATTTTTCCAATCGGCGAAAAAAGTAAGGATCGACGCTTTATTTTTCTCTTCTTCACAGAGCATCTCCATCAATCGGATCGCGGCTACCGAAAGATAACTGTGAGACGATAACAAGGCTTGACGCAAATACGGAAGTAATGAGGCGATATCGATATCACAATCTGCTTCTTTCTGAAGGATTCTTACCAAAAGGCGTAATCCTGTATATTGCGACATCGGTTCTTCCGAACAGATACTGCTCGTGGCGAGTTCTCCGGCAAAAGGAAGGTTGACAAATAAGTTCATGCAGGCTTGATCGGCAATCTCCGTATATCGGATCTGCGAAATCCAGGTCTGCGCGGTTTCTGGCGACATCTGATCGGCAGGATAAAGATAGGTTGCGAGCATTTTCGATTCCCGCACATCTTCATTCCATAAATAGTCTGCGTTTTCGGCGTTTTGCTCGAATTCGCTGGCAATGAGTTTGATTCGCGGCGAGGGCACTCCGAAGTTGATCTTATAGCTTAACCCGTGCTTACGCATCGAATTAGAAAGATCCGCATTCATCGCTCGGCGAAAAGAAGCCTTTATCTCGCGAAGTAAGTTTTGATCCATAAAATAGTAAGCGATTGAATAAAAAGGATACGAATAAGTCCGGGATAACCTCGGGCTTATTCGTACCTATGTTTAGAATGAATTAATTATTATAAGTCGGAAGCAACGAATATTCTTTCGAATAACGCATCATCTGATCCATATAATTTTCATTATAATTGATTTTCACATCAACGATGTTTCCGTTTTCATCAGTGATCGGTTCATAAACCGGATTGACGAAACCTTTGTATGGAGCGATGTTCAGGCTCTTGTAACGTGCCAACACCTCTTCATGAATTTTCGGATCCACTTTTACCCCGTATCCTTCGATCAGTTTTTTACCTGCTTCGAAATCACCTGTCGACTTGATGCGTTGCACCTCGTTCAACAATTCTGCGAACAGACCGCGAAGTTGTGTATAATCATTGATTACCACATAAGTTTTTCCGTCACGGACCTTCAATTCGACGATACCTTGTGGAGCTCCTTTTTCCAGAACCCAGCGAGTGATGGTCTGACGATTTCTCATATGTGCCTGTTCGATATTTTTACCTGGCTCGATACGGGTCAACTGAGTCATCAGTCCGTTCATCATATATTTATAATATTCCGCTTTGTAAGCTTCTTCATTCGGCATGATACCCAATTCTACCAGTTTCGGATCTGCGATATAATAAAGTGCAAACAAATCGGCACGCGCCTCCTCTAGTGGTGAACCGTAAGCTTTCAATGCATCCGGATCCACTCCCGGCAACAATTTACCAGAACCGTGACCCAGACATTCATGTAGGTCGGTATGCATGTTATCGGCATATAGTCCGTAGTTTTTCAACAATTCGCGTTCAGTATCGCTCCATACGAACTCTTCTCCGAAACCATTCCCTTGTGCTGCGTTATCGTATGCTTCAGAGATATTGTCGATTGTCACCGATTTAGAACCGTATTCAGCGCGGATCCAGTTCGAATTCGGCAGGTTGATTCCCAGTGGGCTGGCAGGATAACAATCTCCTCCGAGCATAGCCGCTGTGATCACCTTTGCAGAAACGCCTTTCACCGTCTCTTTTTTGAATTCTTTATCTACCGGCGAATGGTTTTCAAACCACTGTGCGTTAGCAGAAATGATTTCGGTACGCTTGGTTGCTTCTTCGTTTTTGAAGTTTACCATCGCTTCCCAGGTAGCTTTCATACCTAGCGGGTCACCGTATGTTTCTGTAAATCCGTTTACGAAATCGATCTTCGAGTTTAGGTCGTATACCCAAAGGATCGCATATTCGTCGAATGCTTTTAGATCACCGGTTTTATTGAATTCGATCAACTTGTTGATTACTGCTTTCTGCTCCTCTGTCTCAGCAACGGTTTGTGCTTTCTCCAACCAATAAACGACCTGCGCCAACGCATCCGAATAAAGACCGTCGACTTTCCACACTTGCTCGGTCACTTTACCGTTTCTCTTGATCACGCGTGAGTTCAAACCATGAGATACCGGACGTTGATCTTTCGGATTTTTCATTTTCTCATAGAATGCTTCAACTTCAGCCTGAGTTACGTCACGATAAAAGTTGGCTGCCGATGTCTGTACGATATCGTCGCCGGCTGCCTGGTTTACGCGTTTTGCATAAACGGTCGGATCGAACATAACCGGTACAATCAGATTCAGGAACTCCTCCTTGGTCTGTTTCGTCTGTAAAGGAAGTTTCGAGTCATCCAGTTTCATGACCTGCTCTTTGAAGAAAACTTCTGAAAATGCAGGCTGGAACTTATCGGTTGAGTAATGATGATGAATTCCGCTTGAGAACCAAACTCGTTTCATATAAGTTTCAAGTTGCTTATATTCTTCACTGTTCTTGTCTCCGTCAAAGTTCTCATAAATCGACTCCAACGTGCGACGAATAGCTAGATTCCAACGGTTGTTCTGATCAAAAAGAATATCGCGTCCTACGATAGAAGCTTGAGATAAATAATAAATAAGCTCTTTCTGTTTTGGAGATAGACTCTCGAAGTCATTTACTCGATATCGCAATACTTCTACATCAGCGAATCGGTCTACGACCCACTGAAAATCGCTATCCTGAGCAACTGCTTCTTTCTTTTCGGCAGGATTGCCGCATGATCCAAAAATAGCTGCGGACATCATGGCACAAACAATTTTTTTCATGAATTTATACTGGATTAATGAATTAGCACTTTAAATAAGAACCTGGCATCTTATGTATGATTGTTTCACTTGATATAGGATATATTTAGAGCGAAACACTGCATAAATACAAGGATTCTAATCTCTGATCTGACAAAGATAGTAAGAGATAAAATAGTTTCCTTATTTATACTCGGATAAAAATACATGATTAACAACTACTTTCTGCATGACCAAGTATATTGCATATTTCCCTTCAATTTTGCATAAATAATACCATAATCCTTGTTATTCCGTAGTGTGAAGCTCCATTCTACCCCAATCATCCCGATTTAATGTTCTATCTGCCCCCCAAACCGACAACTCTGAAAGGATTTCTCCGTCAACCTAAATTGCGATAGTTCCGCTATCGTAATTAGTTGTTCGTACTAGTATAAGAATTCTTCTCTTCTCTTCT
>CAMTOW010000194.1 GCA_947074245.1 uncultured Bacteroidales bacterium
GCATACGAGATGCTCCGGAGTGACTGGAGTTCAGACGTGTGCTCTTCCGATCTGGGTCGACCGACGTAACCCCTCGCCTACTGCAAGCCTATGGCGATAAAATCAAATGTATTTATAATGATTCGAACCGGGGAATATCTCGAGCGAGGAATCAGGCACTGAAAATCGCTTTAGGAGATAAGATCTGGATACTTGACGTAGATACGATCGTTAATCCGGATGCCGTTTCGGCGATGTATGAACATCTGGATCAACATTCCGAAACCGGAATATGCGCGTGCCGACTCACATCCGAAAACGGCGATATTCAAGACAGTTGCCGCCGATTGCCGCATCCACATCATAAATTCATGAACCTCTCCATCTCGTTGCTGAAGCGAAGCCGGCGATTCGATGCATTGCGTCGACGAATGGAACGGAAAAACTTAAATCAATTTTATCGGGACGAACTCCAAGGAGAAGAAGCCTTTGAGGCGGAATACGTCATCGGAGCCTGCCAGATGTTCCGAAATGATGTCTTGGAAAACACCGGATTCCTAGATGAGAATATATTTTACGGCCCGGAAGATGCCGATTTCTGTTTGCGTGCCAGCCAGAAGGGATATCGGGTCATGTGTCTGCCGCAAGTTTCCATCATCCATCATTACAACCGCGTCACCACGAAAAAAATATTTTCTCGGATGAGCCTTCTTCATATCAAAGGACTTTTGTATTTTTATTCAAAGCACAATATCTTATCAAAAATATAAACACCTTTAAATCAAATCCTACCATGAACATGACACCTGTTGATAAGAAAACAGTTGAAGATGTGATCGCATCGCATCATCTGATCAACTTTGGCAAAGCTACCATCCGCGAAGTCGTATCGATATCATCCAAACTCGAGCAACTTACGGGTATCGAATTTATTCGAATGGAAATGGGCGTGCCGGGTCTGCAACCCTCTCCGATCGGCGTTGAAGCCGAAATCAATGCGTTGAATAAAGGGGTCGCGTCTATTTATCCGGCCATCGACGGCGTTCCCGAATTAAAAGATGAAACATCGCGATTCATCAAAGCTTTCATCGGAATTGATCTTCCGGCAAAAGGCTGTATTCCGGTTGTCGGTTCGATGCAAGGAAGTTACGCCTCTTTCATGACTTGCTGCCAGAGCGAAGCAAAAAAAGACACGATTCTGTTTATCGATCCGGGATTCCCGGTGCAGAAACAGCAACTTCGCGTAATGGGCTACAAAGCTGCCACATTTGATGTTTATGATTTCCGGGGAGAAAAATTACAGGAAAAACTAGAAGAATATCTGAAACAAGGCAATATCGCAGCCATTATTTACTCCAACCCCAACAATCCATGCTGGATCTGCCTGAAGGAAAATGAATTGGAGATAATCGGACGATTAGCCAAACAATACGACACGATCGTTATCGAAGACCTCGCCTATTTTGCCATGGATTTCAGAAAAGACCTTCACGTACCGTTTGAAGCGCCCTTCCAGCCGACGGTTGCCAAATATACCGACGAATACATTCTTCTCATCTCCGCCTCCAAAGCGTTCAGTTACGCCGGCCAGCGTATTGCAGTAGCATGCATCTCAGAAAAACTCTACACCAAAAAATATCCTTTGCTGAAAGAGCGATACGGAATCGATGAATTCGGAAATGTTTTCGTGCAGCGTGTGCTGTACGCGTTATCCTCCGGAACGAGTCATTCGGCTCAATATGCGTTAGCGGGAATGTTCCGTGCGGCAAGCGATGGCACGTATGATTTTCTGAAAGATGTAAAAGAGTATGAGAGACGCGCAAAACGGGTGAAAGATATCTTTCTGGAAAACGGTTTTGAAATCGTATATGACAAGGATCAGGACGAACAGATTGCCGATGGATTTTATTTCACGGTAGGATATCCGGGAATGACCTCGGGCGAACTGATGAAAGAACTGCTTTATTACGGAATCAGCGCCATCTCTCTGATGAATACGGGAAGTGACCAACAAGGGATAAGAGCCTGCGTATCCTTCATCAAGGACAATCAATATCAATTGCTCGAGGAACGATTAAAACTCTTCCACAAAAACCATCCGTTAAATTGAGAAAAGAAAAATCATGGTAAATAAAACTTTATTAAAATAAGGTTTTATCAACTGCCAACTTATTATAAATAATTCGGATTGCTGTTTGAAATTAAGAATCAATTACTTATATTAGATATACAAGAAACAGCAATCCGAAAAACCATGATACTTAAAACCAACCTTTTCAAGATAAAACACACCAACCTCAAACCTCACATGGGTTGTGTCCTGATATCCGAACCTTTTTTAAATGAAATCTACTTCCAGCGCTCGGTCGTACTCATCATTGAATACCAAAAAGAGGGAGGAATGGGCCTGGTTTTAAACAAACCGGCAGGCATCATTCTCAATGATCTGATCGAAGGTTTGGAAAACGTCGAGGAGATTCCGATCTATTGTGGCGGCCCCGTTCGGAAAGATCGCCTTTTCTATCTTCATACATTGGGCGACATCTTGCCTGGATCTGTCGCATTGGGCGATGATCTCTATATGGATGGTGATTTCGAAATCTTACTTAATTATATCCGCAACGGCAATCCCGTAGATGGAAGAATTCGTTTTTTCCTGGGTTATGCGGGATGGGAATATCAGCAACTGATCGATGAGATCGAAGAAGACGCATGGATCGTTGCCGAAAACAAAGGTATTCCGGTTTTTGAAAGTGAAGGCGAGCAATTCTGGAGAAAGTCATTGCTTACTCTTGACAAACGTTATCACCAATGGCTCAACTATCCGAAAGAGCCTTATTTGAACTAATCTCTCATTTATTTTTTTGAAGAATGGCAACGTCCCGATACGTATTGCCGATTCGGATCCAATCCGACAAGATACCTTTAGAAAGAAATCCATTTTTTTCGAACAACCGCAGACTTCCGGTATTGGTTACCGGAATATGCACATAAAGCATATTCACTCCGAGGAATCGGAACGCATAATCCTCCATCAATTCAAGAGCCATAGTGCCCAATCCTTTTTTCTGATAGCGAGATGCTATCAAGATACCCATTGCGCTTTTTCGGTTGAAAGGGTCATATTCGAAAAGATCGATCATCCCGACAGGTGCATCCGTTTCTTTCAATATGATCATCAGGCGTAATTGCCGGCTCTGAAAAATATCTTCCGAAACCGATGCGATATACTCCCGCAAAATATACTTCGAGAAAGGACTTATCGTCGATCCGGCTTCCCAAAGTTCGGTATCATTTTCCCACTCATAAAGCAGATCCAGATCTTCCGGTTCGGGAGCGCGCAATTTGATGATTGAATTAGACAACAACATAAGGATCTGTCTTTAATTTTTAGTTTGTTCTTCTTCTACCTCTTCGTGCAAATCATAACCAATTCGTTTGAGTGTCGGTATGCAAAAGATACTTGCAACGACTACCATGCCCGCCATCAGCAAGAACGAATAATTTTCAGTCAGGAAATAGCCCGTCAAGTTTAGCAACGCGCAAAGCGCGAGCAGAGAAATGCGTATCAACGTGTTCTTACGATAGGCATGCTCTTTCTTCATTTCGTCTTTGATCGCACGGATTTTATTTTGACGGATTCTGAACCAGCGCAAAGCCCCCGGAATCATCCCCAACGTAATCAATACGGAGATTGATTGAAGAGGAGTTATGACTTCGGCATCCGCAATATGCCACGGGAACACCCCCAGCGTATGTACGCTCACATAAGCGATTAGCAACAGGATAAATACGTTGTATTGTATCTTCAATGATTTCAATAACACCCGATGAGAATCGGAAACAAGCTGCGATGTAGATTCTTTGTGATTTTCTTTCATGATTAAACTTTAAATGCATCTGTAAATAGCGTTCGGTTCACGATCGAACGACCCAGCGTGATCTCATCCGTATATTCGATTTCGTCGCCAATGGATACGCCTCGTGCAATAATACTGATTTTTACCGGATATGGAGCCAATTTGCGGAAGATATAGAAATTTGTGGTATCTCCCTCCATGGTCGTACTCAGCGCCAAAATGATCTCTTTCACGGTGCCGGATTTTACACGCTCCACCAGCGATTCGATCTGCAGATCGGCCGGCCCGATTCCGTCCATAGGCGAAATAATTCCACCCAACACATGGTATAAACCTCTGAACTGACGCGTATTCTCTACGACCATCACCTCCTTGACATTCTCTACCACACAGACGGTCGTATCATCCCGTTCGTTGTCGCCACAGATCGAACAGATCTCCGTATCGGATATGTTATGACAAACCGAACAATATTTTACATCTCTACATAGGCGAATGATGGCATTGCCGAAATTCTCCGAGACGGTCGTTTCCTGCCGAAGCAGATGCAAAACCAGGCGCAAAGCGGTTTTCCGCCCGATTCCCGGCAGTCTGGAAAACTCATTGACAGCATCTTCCAGTAATGCTGATGGATATTTCTGATTCATTTATTATTGCAATAAGAGATGCAAATTTAGCAATTATGACACGATATAACGGTTTCCCGCCTCGAAATTACCGTTAAGCCACTCTATGGTAAGCAAAAGAATTGTTATCTTTGCTCGTCAACGATAATCCCTTTTCGGGATTTTTGCATTAATCAATTTTATGGAAGTAAAAGACGCGAAATTTATCATAAGCAACACGGACGTCAACAAATGTCCTGAAGGCAATCTTCCCGAATACGCTTTTATCGGCCGCTCGAATGTCGGGAAATCATCGTTAATCAATATGCTCACGCGCAAAGGTCTTGCGATGACCTCTTCCCTTCCGGGTAAGACCCAACTCATCAATCATTTCCTGGTCAATGACGAATGGTATATCGTCGACCTTCCCGGCTATGGCTATGCGCAGCGCGGGAAAGAGGGTCGCGAAAACATCCGTCGCATCATCGATGATTATATCTTGCAACGCGAACAGATGACATCTTTGTTTCTTTTGATCGATTCTCGCCATTCTCCACAAAAAATCGATTTGGAGTTTATGGAATGGCTTGGCGGAAACGGAATCCCTTTTTGCATCGTATTCACCAAACTGGACAAACTGTCCAAACGTCAGTTGAGCGACAACAAAGAGGCATACCTAAAAGC
>CAMTOW010000195.1 GCA_947074245.1 uncultured Bacteroidales bacterium
TAAGTTAACTTAAACTTAAGCAGACAATAAGGTAATAATTACCTTCAAGGAGAATATTAAACTATATTTGTCAGACGTAAATAAAAATTAAAGAAACTATGGCAAAGATTAAAGGCGCCGTTGTTATTGATACTGAACGATGTAAAGGTTGTGACCTTTGCGTAGTGGCTTGTCCGGTTGATGTTTTATCACTCGAACCGAAAGAAGTAAATAATAAAGGTTATCATTATGCTTTTATGGCTCATGCCGATAATTGTATCGGATGTGCTAATTGTGGATACGTTTGCCCGGACGGTTGTATAACCGTATATAAGGTGAAATTATAAAACATTCAAAGTATCCGTAACAAAACAAATTAATCGAAAAAAGCTGTACGAAATGGCAGAAGAAGTAAAATTAATGAAGGGAAACGAAGCGATCGCTCATGCGGCGATTCGCTACGGTTGCGATGGCTATTTTGGATATCCGATCACACCGCAATCTGAAGTAATGGAAACCCTGATGGACGAAGCTCCTTGGGAAACGACAGGAATGGTAGTTCTTCAAGCTGAAAGTGAAGTAGCCGCCATCAATATGGTTTATGGTGGAGCTGCTTGTGGTAAAGCCGTAATGACTTCATCATCCAGCCCGGGTGTCAGCCTGAAGCAAGAAGGTATATCCTATATGGCGGGAGCGGAGCTTCCTGGTTTGATCGTCAATATTATGCGTGGAGGTCCCGGTCTGGGAACGATTCAGCCCAGCCAGGCTGATTATTTCCAAACGACGAAAGGGGGAGGACATGGTGATTATCGCTTGATAACGCTTGCGCCTGCTTCCGTTCAGGAAATGGCCGATTTTGTGAAATTGGGATTTGATCTTTCATTCAAATATTGCAATCCTGCAATGATCCTGTCTGACGGTATCATCGGTCAGATGATGGAAAAAGTGGTATTGCCTGATTATCAACCTCGCCGTAGTGAGGAACAGATCCGTAAAGATTGTCCTTGGTCTACTTTGGGGAAACCGGAATCGCGCGGACGTAATGTGATTACATCTTTGGAATTGGATTCTGCCGAAATGGAGAAAAACAACATCCGTTTCCAGAAGAAATACAAAGAGATCGAAGAAAATGAAATTCGCTATGAGGAAATCAATTGCGAAAATCCGGAATATCTGATTGTAGCTTTCGGTTCGTCGGCTCGTATCTGTCAGAAAGTGATGGAAATTGCAGCTAGCGAAGGTGTTAAAGTGGGTCTTTTGCGTCCAATCACTCTTTGGCCTTATCCGTATAAAGCGATTCATGATCTTGGCGTTAAAGTCAAAGGTATCTTGTGTATGGAGCTGAATGCCGGACAGATGATCGAAGATGTTCGTCTTGCCGTAGAATGTAAAGTTCCGGTAGTACATTATGGTCGTTTAGGCGGTATCGTTCCGGATCCTTCAGAAGTTTGGGAAGCTATGAAAGCCAAATTGGATATCAAAACATCTCATTCAGATAAAACCACAGCCGAAACGGGTGATTCGATTGATCCGGATCAGTTGAAAGAGGTTATTTCCAATTTGAATAAAATGGTTCCGTAAATGAACAAAGATCTGAAACAGATTAATACTGTATTGACCATATTGTTCTATTTGCTGGCTGTTGCAGCAGTGGTATTATATTTCGTTACTCCCGATAAAAGTGCCGAACGTTTGTGGATGTATCTGGGTTTTGGTGCGATCGGGGTCAGACTTATTTCTTACGTCATGAAATATTTGATGTAATTATTGAATAAAGAATACAAACATGGATATACAAGAAATTATAAAACCGGAAAATCTCGTTTATGCAAAACCAAAACTGCTGAACGATAATCCGATGCATTATTGCCCGGGTTGTAGTCACGGTGTGGTTCATAAACTTGCGGCTGAGGTTATTGAAGAAATGGGCCTCGAGGATAAAACAATCGGTGTTGCTCCTGTGGGTTGTGCCGTATTTGCATACAATTATATCGATATCGACTGGGTTGAAGCGGCCCATGGGCGTGCGCCGGCAGTTGCGACTGCTGTGAAACGTCTGAATCCGGATAAAATGGTTTTCACATATCAAGGTGATGGTGACCTTGCTGCGATTGGTACAGCTGAAACGATCCATGCGGCAAACCGTGGCGAAAATATCGTAATTATCTTTATTAATAATGGTATTTATGGTATGACCGGAGGTCAGATGGCCCCAACTACTCTTGTGGGTATGAAAACGGCAACTTGTCCTCACGGTCGTAATGTCGAACTCAATGGTTATCCGTTGAAGATATCTAACTTGATTGCTCAACTGGACGGTGCATGTTATGTGACGCGTCAGTCGGTTCAGAATGCCAATGCGGTAAAGAAAACTAAAAAAGCTTTGCGTAAGGCATTTGAGAATGCAATGAATCGTAAGGGCACATCTGTGGTTGAAGTTGTTTCGACTTGTGCTTCCGGATGGAAAATGACTCCTGATCAGGCTAACAAATGGATGGAGGTACACATGTTTGAGAAATATCCTTTGGGTGACTTGAAAGACGTTACTGAGGGGAATTGATAACAAACACAGATCGGGGTTCTCATATCTCGATTGCTTCAAACTCATTTAAAAATTAATTCAAATGAAAGAAGAAATAATTATTGCCGGATTTGGAGGACAAGGTGTTCTCTCTATGGGTAAGATATTGGCCTATTCCGGTTTGATGGAAGAGAAGGAGGTATCTTGGATGCCCTCTTATGGTCCTGAACAACGAGGTGGTACGGCCAATGTGACTGTTATCCTGAGTGATGATCAGATCAGTTCTCCGATTTTGAATGAATTCGATGTGGCTGTGGTGCTTAATCAACCCTCATTGGATAAATTTGAATCGAAGATAAAAAAAGGAGGAGTTCTTATTTTTGATGGATATGGTATCAACCAGCTCCCGACAAGAAAAGATATCCGAGTATTCCGAGTTAATGCAATGGATGCAGCTATTGAACTGAACAATAGCAAAGCGTTTAATATGATCATTTTAGGCGGTCTGTTGAAGATTAAGCCGATGGTGAAATTGGAAAACGTTGTTGCTGGTTTGAAAAAATCACTTCCAGAACGTCATCATAAGCTGATTCCGATGAATGAGCAGGCTATTAAGAAAGGAATGGAGATCATCGAAGAGATCTCCATATAAGATATATCGATAAAAAAACGGGCGACAGAATTTTCTGTCGCCCGTTTTTTTATGATAATTACTCGTTATGATGATGTTCAACGTGCTCATGCTCATGTTCATCCACCAAAGTCAAAGAATAATCTCCATGAATGATTCCTTTTACGGAAGTCAGTTCTTTAGTCAGTTTCTCAACAGAAATCGCTTTTCCCTTTACGGCGATTATCTCCATACATGTATCATGGTTCAGATGAATATGTTGTGAGCATAAGATCGTATGAAAATATTTGTGTTGGATATTGGTTAGCTTATCCAGTAAATCTCGTTTGTGATGGTCATAGGAAATTACGATTGATCCGCCTACTGTTTGATTCGAATCCCATTTCTGGCGTACTCCGATCGAGGCGATCAGATGTCGTATGGCTTGCGAGCGGTTTTGAAATTTGTTCTCGGTCATAAATGTTTCTAAAATATCCAACGATTTTTTTTCGATTGATATTCCGAAACGAATCACTTTTTCACTTTTCATTTCATGGTGTTTTAAATTCTTTCCCGACCTTCATTGCGATGAGTGTTCAATGAAAGATCCTTCTTTATGATGAAGTTACAAAATGAATTCTATTAAACGAAACGAAGGCATCCCGAAATGGGGATGCCTTCGTTAAATAAGATGCTTGATTAACTAAGTTTTAAAGGACGTTTCACTTGTTCGTCAAGTAATGCCACTTCAATAACATCTTTGATATCTCTTACATAATGGAAGGTTAGACCTTTCAAATATGCGTCTTTAATTTCCTGTACGTTTTTCTTGTTATCAATACATAGAATGATATCCTTGATACCGGCGCGTTTTGCTGCGAGAATCTTTTCTTTGATACCGCCTACTGGCAATACTCTGCCTCGAAGAGTAATTTCTCCGGTCATCGCCAGGTTCGGACGAATTTTTCGTTGAGTAAAGGTCGATACCAATGAAGTGACCATGGTGATTCCGGCCGATGGTCCGTCTTTCGGAATCGCTCCTTCCGGAACGTGGATATGTACGCTCCATTGCTCAAAGAGTTCCGGGTTGATTTTGAAATCATCAGCATGGCATTTGATATATTGCAATGCCAAAATGGCCGATTCTTTCATGACGTCTCCCAAATTACCGGTCAAAGTCAATTTTTCCTTACCCTTAGAGAGGCTCGACTCCACATAAAGAATATCACCGCCGACAGCCGTCCAAGCCAATCCGGTTACTACGCCGGCATATTCGTTACCTTCATAAGTGTCGTTTGTTACTTCACATACGCCTAGGAAGTCTTCAAGATGTTCCGGTTGTAGTGAAGTCGGATACTCTTCACCCATAGTTATCTTATGAGCGAGTCTACGCATGATCTTGGCGATTTTTTGATCCAATTGGCGTACACCCGATTCTCGCGAATAACCGGTAATCACCGCTTCCATGGTTTTTTTCGGAATATCGAATTGCTTTTTCCCGATTCCATGTGCCTCAAGTTGCTTTGGCAATAGGTGGCGACGACCAATCTCTACCTTTTCTTCCAGGATATAGCCGCTGATGTCGATCAACTCCATACGATCCAGCAAAGGCTGTTGAATATTATTGATATTATTGGCGGTAGCGATAAACATCACGTTCGACAAATCATAATCGATATCCAGATAGTTGTCGTGGAAAGTAGAGTTCTGCTCCGGATCCAAAACCTCCAAAAGGGCCGATGATGGATCACCTTTAAAGTCCGAACTGATCTTATCGATCTCGTCCAATACGAATACCGGATTTGATGTTTGAGCTTTGATCAATCCCGACACGATACGCCCTGGCATTGCCCCGATGTATGTGCGACGATGTCCGCGGATCTCTGCTTCGTCATGTAAACCTCCCAACGAGATTCGTACATATTTTCGTTTCAAGGCCTCTGCGATCGAACGTCCCAAAGAGGTTTTTCCTACTCCCGGAGTTCCGTATAGGCAAATAATTGGCGATTT
>CAMTOW010000196.1 GCA_947074245.1 uncultured Bacteroidales bacterium
TCTACACTAATCTTAACACTCTTTCCCTACACGACGCTCTTCCGATCTGAAAAACCTTTCAATACTTCTTCCGCTTGATCTACATTTTTCTGATATCCCGGATTTTTGGTCGCTTCACACAATTGTTTCCATAGTTCAACCGATGTCGCAATATTCGTATGAGCCAGTGTGAATTCTTCTTTTTTAATCTGAACCATACCTGTTTTATAATGAATCGTCGCAATTCTAGACAACAACGCTTCACTCACCTGAGCCCCGAACAAAGGTTTTACATCTTCTAGCGTAACCATCAGAATCTTTTGTGCATCATCAAATTTTTCAGAAGCGAAATAAAAATCTGCCAAAGAGATTGCTGAATCCAACCAAGGTAAGATATTCGCTTCAAGACGAGGATTAGCAACATATAGCTCTTTCAATAGTTCATATTGAGGAACCAAACATGTTTCGATCTTGTTCTTATCACCCATCATCGCATAAACACTTGCCATATTGTGATAAGCCGCAGCCAAATCATGTTTCAGATGCATATCCTGAGGGTTTTTATCGCTCAAAGATTTACGCAGTTCGAATGACTTTTCGAAGTATTCGATTGATTTCTGCGAATCTTTCATATCGGCATACATTTTACCCATGCGATCGTATGTGATCGACGGAGCGATCAACATCTCATTTGCCTGCGGATGAGATGCAGCCAAACGCTCACCAATCACCAACGCATTTTCATAAGCACGTAACGCTTCATCTTCCGCGCCATTCTCGTGACACAGATCACCATAGTCATTATACATGATCATCAAATCACGGTCTAACATTGGAATACCCGGAGATTTCGCCGCCAAAGACGCTTTTGACATAATCGCGGCATTCATTGCTGATTTACCACGTGTAAAATATTTCGCACCCGCTTCTTTATCGTTGATCTGTTGGAATACACGACAAACCGTCACTACCCAAGATGCCAATAACAACATTCTCGGAGAATCTTTCGGTTCTTTTGCTACTTTCTGTTCCAAAACATCGAATGCGATATCGAAACAGTGCTGAGCCGCTTTCGGTTGGTGCATATCCATACAAACCATACCCATATTGAATATCGCATCGCAATTTTCGTATGAGAAAGCTTCCATTGTAGGTTTTGCCTGCATCAAGCGATCCAACAATCCCAAAGAGCGATCGAAGTACTCTTTCACTTTGTCCATATCCTGTTTACGCAGGTTGACCATCGCGACGCGCAATCCAGTCAAAGCTAGAAGAAGTATATTATCGATTGAGTTCTTTTCGCCCATTACAGCAAGAAGTTTCTCCTCAATCAAGGCGATCAATTTTTCTGAATTCTCAGGAGCACTATGCTGTGTCATCGCAATAAACACCTCATTGATGAAATGGCGATAGAACTGGAAACGATTCTCTGTTACGGCGTCTAACATCGCAACAACAGCATCCTGATATTTATCGCCCGCAACATAGCTACTACCCACTGCGCCCGCAGAAGCCTGGAGCACCGGTCCGTGAGCTTTTGCAAAGAATGTCGCAGCAGCACCCGGTTTGTTGCTCTGCAAAAGATGAAACATTGTTTCTGTAATATGCAACGGACTATTTTGCGGATGTTTCATCAAACGGAATGCGATATCGCTGTGGAAGCTTACTCTCTCACCTTCGGAAAGATTATTCATCAATAACGTACGCAAAGGCGCACTTGGAATAATCAACGCATTATCGAAAGCAGCTACAAGCGGAGTACCGAATGAAACCGCAAATTTTGCGAATTTCTCGTTATCCCAACTTTCACCTAACAATACTTCCAAATCGGCAATCGTAAGACCGCGACGGCTACATGCCAAATAATATAGGGTTTCCTTCACCAAATCATCCCCGAAAAGTTCGGCAGCCTTATCAATGCTATTGAGAATTGATTGAGCATCCTCTTTCGATGGTTCTTCTTTAGATGTCAGGAATTTTTGTAAAGTTTCAATTTCTTCCGGAGTCGTCACAGCCGCGATTTGCGGATTAACTTCTAGTTTAGGCTCTATATTTTTCTTTGGGTCCATTATAACAAATTATAAATGTATTAAAAATCAAGATTAATTTAAGACAGAAAACATTTGGTTGTTTCCTGCCGCAAATTAGTTATTTTTATCTAATATACAACTATCGTTTTTACGTTTTGAAACAATAAAATCTATAATCCGTTAAAAGAAAACGGATTATAGCTATCAAAAAGTTTTATTTTCTTATAAAATATTTGAGGATGGTTTAATCAGACGTTTTTCAGTTTATTGATATTACCGATAAACTGTTCTTGAGAGATCGTAATCTGCGGTTCGCGATAATGCACATAATCTTCGAAGTAATCACTGGCGATATCAGCAACCAAATCTTCCCCTTTCAATCCCCATTTATCAAGCAGTTCTTCTATTATTTTCTGATAATGCTTAACGGTTTGCAGTTTATCTTCCCATTGTTCGGGCTTGTTTTCCTGATACATGTGTCCGTTTTGAACCATCAAATAAACGGTTTGATAGAACGCGTCTGTACTACCGAAGAAATCGATCAGTTTCGCACGCTGTTCTGAAGGAAGGTTTTCAATAAAATTCTGAGTATCAGTCATACCTTAAAAAATTAATCGGTTAAAATATCACCACTTTATCCATCTACTTTTTTTGCAACCGAAATTTGCTTCTTTCGTCCGCGCAAAACGGTGCATTGCTTTTCCCACTGAACCGGAACACCCGTAATCGCACCACTAATCTCATCACGAATAATTTCGGCTGTAGACATCCGTCTAAAATCAGCAGGATTAATCTCCAACGGTATCTGATACAACGTATTATCAGAACGTACATAAAGAGGACAAAGATTTTCAGGATCCGTCAGTTCCGCACCCATTTCTATATGAGCCAATAATTCTCCTCCGGATTCGGGACGATGATGGGTTATCAGCGACTTACGTTTTTCAAGCAGCGTGAACACCGATTTACGAACATTAAAATGAAAGAAACGACTTTTGATCAAGCGGCTCACCGGATGATCAATATCACACAATAAGACATACCATGCCTGTTGATTATCTTTTTCAATAGCAATATTCCACATCGCTTCGTTATAATCAAAATTCATCAAAGGCAGAGTTCCGGATTTCAGATCAATGACCCTAGCCAACTGCAGTTTGACGGGAGTTTTACCGTCGATAACAACAGGTGTCAATCCCGGACCTATAATTTTAGCGGCATAATCCGCAGGAATCAATCCGTTCAATTCAAGAGTTACGTCTTCTGTTCCGCTGAATTTCATGTGATACAAGATTTAGTTAAATAAAATCGAAAGTGGTTTATCCAAATATAAAGAAAAATATAAATCGAGGTAGCAGCCGTGAGCTAAATTTAACTATTAACTCTTAACATCTCTATTTGATTTAAAGTCGCAAAGCTTAAAATTCACATTGCCAATCCGTATATCAAATTGACCGTCGTGACAATCCGTTATTTCATCGTAAACGGGTGAAAGGATAGTTTCTCCTTTCTTATTAATGACACCCCATTTGCCGCCTTCATACATATAGGTCTCATTCTTATAAAAGAAATGACCTCCAATATTGAAAACAGCCAGGTTTTCTGAGAACGGACGGACATAATCAAACCTCGGTTTGATTACAATTGCTCCATTTTCATCGGAGAAGCCCATTTTGCCTCTATTGTCAACAATACGATATAAACCTTCGTGAGCCTCATCGAATTTTTTATGAATCCGACAAATATTGAAGAAATAAGTAAGAATCGAGTGTTTCTGATTATCATCATAACGCAACGAATCGCCGGGAGCACCTGCTTCCTTAAATTCTTTTCCTTTGCTTCCGATATGCCGCAGCATAGGTACAGACAGGAATAAAGGTATGACCAATGAATTAATTACACTCTTCATAATTCTTTAGTATCTTCTAACATAATCAACACTTAAAAACAGATAATTGTTTACCAAAAAACAGATCTATTTGAACCAATCGAAAGAACGTTTTGTTTTTCTGTTAATTACTAAACACAAAACAAATCATCGGAACTATGGGAATTAAAAAAGTTTGGATCGAACCCGGGTGTATCTCATGCGGTAATTGCGAATCCGTATGTCCGGAAGTCTTTTATATGGATATGGAATCGCATGTAAAAGAAGGCGTGGATTTTAACAAATTCGCAGAAGGAATAAAAATCGCAGCCGAAGAGTGTCCGGTAGAGGTCATCAAATATGAAGCCGAATAACGGGAACACCTGTTCGGTTTGAATGTATAATTTCAATAAACAAACCAACCATGGCAATTAAAAAAGTATGGATTGAACCGGGATGTATCTCCTGTGGCGAATGTGAAGAAATATGTCCGGAGGTGTTCGTTATCACCGACGAATGTCATATTCAAGCAGACGTAAACGTTTCTCAATATACAGAAGGTATTGAAGAAGCGGCTGACGCATGTCCGGTTGAAGTCATTAAATTCGAGAAGGAGTAATTTTAGAATCAGGTATGAAAAATCCCGGTATCCGTCTTAAATGACAGATGCCGGGATTTTTTTATACTTGAAAATCTCAAATTAGAGAGTTATTCATTCTGAAAGGAATAACTCCCGAAATATGTTATCGATTCTCGTTGCGATCCGGTCATAATCACCAAGGCTTTTCCTCCCGGATAAAATGAGAATGTAAACTCGATATGTTCCTGTTTGTTTCTAGCTTTGATTTTAAAGGTCACTTCTTTTTTCTTGACTTTCATTCGGGATATTTGTGCATTCTGCTCGATACGCACTCCATTGTCATTCCCATACGATATCATACGCGCTTTACCAAAATAAGGCAAATCCGTTTTAAGAACAGAATCATTCAATTGAATATAACCTTTGGGGTTAAAACGATCGGTATTGGGGAATGATGAAGAAACCACACGATCGACCTCTATCCGGAAATCGCATTTCCGAATCATTTCGGCCAGATCATTCATTTCTGATTCATTATTTTGCGCAGTCATCGAAGGAGAGAAAAATAACGAGAGCAATATGACCGCGAAGAAGGAGAAAACAAATTTCTTTCGCATGAATTGAATT
>CAMTOW010000197.1 GCA_947074245.1 uncultured Bacteroidales bacterium
TACGGCCGCTTCGTTTGTCGCATCGCAACCAATTCCCCAAACTGTATCGGTAGGGTATAGAATTACCCCTCCGTTTTGCATGACTTCACATGCTTTCTTTAAATCATCAGATATCATGATTGTAAAATTTATCGACAAACAAAGTTAATTATTTTGGTGCATAAACTGATTCTTTAATTGAAATTTATAAATATAAACGATTGAGGTTCTAATTATATTTTATAGATCATTTAAAAAGCACTAACTTTGCGCCCGAAAAAACATAAACGGAACGATTCTTTCAAGAGGATAATTGCTCTTCCGTTTCTCTCTGGAAAAAAATAATCAATTAGCATATACTTAAAGCATGATTACAGTCAATAATCTTAGTGTTCAGTTCGGGAAAAGAGTTCTTTTTCAGGATGTGAACCTGAAATTTACACCGGGCAACTGCTATGGAATCATTGGTGCGAATGGAGCAGGTAAATCAACTCTTCTTCGTGTCTTGAGCGGTCGTTTGGATCCTTCAATGGGGAATATTACATTGGCTCCCGGAGAACGTCTTTCCGTTCTAGACCAGGACCACTTCGCATATGATCATTGTACGGTTATCGATACCGTATTGCGCGGACATACTGTCTTGTATGATATTATGACCGAGAAAAACGCTTTGTATGAAAAAGCGGACTTTACCGATGCCGATGGTATTCGCGCATCCGAACTTGAAGAGAAATTCGCCGAACTTGAAGGTTGGAATGCCGAAAGCGATGCGGCGATGCTATTGAGCGGATTGGGTATCAAAGAAGATATGCATTATACGCTGATGAGCGACTTGAGCGGTAAAGAAAAGGTACGCGTGCTTTTGGCAAAAGCTCTTTTCGGAAAACCGGATAACTTGTTGCTCGATGAGCCTACCAATGACCTTGACTTGGAAACCGTATCTTGGTTGGAGAATTATTTGGCGAACTTCGAAAATACCGTATTGGTTGTATCTCACGACCGTCACTTCCTGGATTCGGTTTGTACGCATACAGTCGATATCGACTTTAACAAAGTACAGTTGTTCTCCGGAAACTACAGCTTCTGGTATGAATCATCGCAGTTGGCTTTGCGCCAGCAGCAGATGGCCAATAAAAAAGCCGAAGAAAAGAAGAAAGAGCTTCAGGAGTTTATCGCTCGTTTCTCTGCCAACGTAGCAAAATCAAAACAGACTACGTCACGTAAGAAAATGATTGAAAAGCTTAATATCGAAGAGATCAAGCCTTCTTCTCGTCGCTATCCGGGTATTATTTTTACCCCGGCTCGTGAAACCGGTAATAAGATTCTTGAGGTTCATGGTTTGGGCAAATCTCTGGAAGACGGAGTTTTATTTAAGGATGTAAACTTCCAGATTGAAAAAGACGATAAAGTGATCTTCTTGTCGAAAGATCCGCGTGCGATGACCGCCTTGTTTGAGATCATCAACGGTTTGGATAAAGATCATCAGGGTTCTTTCGAATGGGGACAGACCATAACCACTGCTTACCTTCCTTTGGATAACTCGGAATTTTTCGCGACCGATTACAACTTGATCGATTGGTTGAGCCAATATTCTGACGATACTTCAGATATTTATATCAAAGGTTTCCTTGGACGTATGCTTTTCAACGGAGAGGAGTTGCTTAAGAAAGCGAGCGTGCTTTCGGGAGGTGAAAAAATGCGTTGTATGATTTCTCGTATGATGATGAAAGATGCCAATACATTGATTCTGGATTCACCTACCAATCACCTCGATCTGGAATCTATTCAGGCCTTCAATAATAACCTGAAATCATTTAAAGGCAATATTCTGATGTCTTCACATGACCACGAATTCATTCAGACCGTTTGTAATCGTGTGATCGAATTGACTCCAACCGGAATCATCGACAAACGTATGGATTATGATGACTACATTACGGATGAAAAGGTCGCTGCTTTGCGTGAGAAAATGTATCAAAAATAAACTTGGATCGCTGATTTAAGTCATTTCAATATGAAAAAAGAATCCCCGTCAGATTTGTTCTGACGGGGATTCTTTTTATATAACGAATATCCGATTAGGATAGAAGAATGATTTTAGCAAGAAATACGATGGCCAACACATAGAGCGGATATCCGACTTTTTTATAATCGCCCGAAAATATATGCAGTCCTACATAGGTCAATACTCCGAATATGATTCCATCAGCGATACTGTAACTCAAAGGTGTAATGATGATGGTAATGAATGCCGGAATGGCATTTTTGTAATCTTCAAAATCTATTTCGGATACCAATGTGATCATGAACAAGCCTACGATAATCAATGCGGCCGAAGTGGCAGCTACCGGTACAATACCGAATAAGGGTGCGAAGAATAAAGAGAGAAAGAACAGAATTCCCGTTACAAGCGTAGTCATACCGGTACGACCTCCTGCCGCAACGCCGGACGCACTCTCCACGAAAGAGGTTACGGTACTTGTACCCAATACGGCTCCGACGGTTGTAGCGATGGCATCGGATAGGAACGCTTGTTTGCTTTTCTTGATATTACCGTCTGCGTCGATCAGATTGGTTTTGGTGCAGACAGCAATTAATGTTCCGGCTGTATCGAACAAGTCCATAAAAATGAATGTCAAAACGACAATCAGCATATCGAGTGAAAATAACCTATGAAAATCGAGAGCACCGAATACCGGCATGATGGATGGCGGTAAACTGAAGAATTTAAAACCTTCGCCCAAATGAACTACGCCTAGCGGAATTCCGACGATGGTCGTAATGACGATACCAATCAATAATGCTCCTTTGACTTGTCGAATCAACAACGCCCCACTTAATAAGATGGCAAATAAGGTAAGATAAACCGCTGGTTGGCGAAGATCACCCAAATGGGACAATGAATTTCCTTGTACGATTATACCTGAATTTACTAATCCGATGGTTGTGATGAAGAGTCCGATACCCACCGATATACTCAATTTCATTGTAGGAGGAATAGCTCGTACGATGGCCTCTCTAATATTGAATAATGTCAGCAAGATGAATACTATACCCTCGATAAAAACGGCAGCAAGCGCCATTTCCCACGAATAGCCCATCTGTATCACGACGGTATAGGCGAAAAAAGCATTCAAGCCCATTCCGGGAGCCAATGCGATCGGTAGATTCGCCATCAATGCCATGAGCAGGCATCCGACCAGGGCAGATAAGGCTGTAGCCGTGAATACGGCATCACGATCCATCCCGGTACTCGAAAGAATAGCCGGGTTAACGATAAGAATATAAGCCATTGTCATAAACGTAGTGACACCGGCAACCATTTCACGGCGGGGCGTGGTATTATGGCTCTTTAATTGGAATAACTTCTCAAACATAAGATAGGAAATAAGAATATTCGCCTTGAAAAATGAAGAAGCCGCAACTCTGATCCCAGAGTGCGACTTCTTTATTCGTTCTGTAAATGATTATTTACGTTTTTGTTGCTGTTGTTTTTTGAGCGTTTCTTGCTGCATACGCTGAGCTTCTTCAAGACGAGCCATAAAACCTGATTTCTTTTTCGGTTTTTTTGCGTTCGCTTTCATTTCAGCCAAAAGCTTGTCTTCGTTGATGAACATACGGAATGCATAAGTCTGTCCGATTGAAATCAGCGTAGAAAGGAAATAATAGTAGCTCAGACCGGCTGCGTAGTTGTTGAAGAACACCAAGAACATCAGCGGCATCATATACATCATAGCCTTCATACCCGGCATTTGCTCCTGACCGCCCGGATTCGAAGACATATTCAGTTTGGTGTAGATGATATTGGTTATGGTCATCAATACACAGAATAAACTGATGTGGTTTCCGAAATAAGGTGTGATCAACGGGATATAAGTGGTCCAACTTACGATCGAGTCATAAGAAGAAAGGTCTTTCACCCACAAGAACGATTCTCCGCGGAGCTCGATCGAAGATGGGAAGAACTGAAACATCGCAAATAGAATCGGCATTTGGAGTAGCATCGGAAGACATCCTCCCATTGGGTTGATACCAGCCTGGCTATAAAGTTTCATTGTAGCCTGTTGACGTTCCATTGCTTTTTCTTTACCCGGATATTTGTCGGTAATCTCTTTGATTTCCGGACGAAGTACACGCATCTTCGCTTGAGAGATGTATGACTTGTATGTAAACGGAGATAAAAGCAATTTAATGAAGATCGTCAGCAACAGAATGATGATACCGTAGTTGCTGATGTATTTTCCTAAGAATGTAAATACCGGAATTACCAGATATACATTTACCCAACGGAAGACACTAGCGCCAAGCGGAACCAGTTTGTCTAATTGAAGATTATCTTCATATTGATTGTCTATTTTGCGCAGTAGCGGATATAGGTTCGGCCCAAGGAAGATATCGAAACCGGCAGCAAGCGGAGCTTGTAGGTTCAATTCGATATCTGTTTCCGAACGGAACGATTTTAAATAAAGATCGTTATCCTTGATCACTTTTGAATCAAGAGATCCGCCGATAAATCCGTCACGAGCGATAAATGCCGATGTAAAGAACTGGTTTTTGTAACCGATCCATTTCAAGCGGTTCGAAACGGTTTTCTTTTCATCTTTACCTGCGTTGAGGTATTCTACGTCGTCGGCAGCGAACTTATAATATAAGTTGCTGTAACGTTCTTCGAAAACTCGACCTTTTTCCTGGCGGCGTAAATTCTGTTCCCAAAACATGGATATGGTATTGTTGTTTGGAGACAATACAGATGCCATATTATTTTGAAGAATGTCGAATTTAACGATATAGCTATCCGGAGATAGGGTATAGGCAAAATCCAATGATTTATTATCTCCGGCGTTCAGGCGCATGACAACGGAGCTGTCTGTACGCGAAATCATAGAGAAATAAAGATCGGCGGTATTTACAATTCGGTTCTCTTTAGAGATTAATGTAAATCCGTAACGATCATCTTTCTCATCGAATAGAATCAGTGGGAGAGAGTCGTATGTTTTGTAGTCTTTCAAACAGGCTTCAGAGAGATCGGAAGAGCACACGTCTGAACTCCAGTCACTCCGGAGAAGCTCGTAT
>CAMTOW010000198.1 GCA_947074245.1 uncultured Bacteroidales bacterium
CTTAAAAGCTATCAACAGAAAGTTGTCGATTATAGCCAACAGCTTAAACAGTCGCGCGAAAGCGTTTCAGCTGCTACGGCCAAACGAAAAGCAGATAAAACGGGATTCCTTCCGAAAATCGATTTTGCTGCCAACGGTTCGATCGACCTGACCAACCTCGATGATTGGAATGCGAAGAAAGGTGCTTATCATCCTTACACCCATTTCATTGGTGGTACGGTAACGCAAAGCGTTTGGGCCGGCGGTGCCGTTCAGGCTCAATACAAAGCGGATAAGATCCAGGAAAATATCGCGATGGAAAATCAGCTCTATACGCTCGATAACATCTATCTCCAAGCCGATCAGGCATATTGGTATGCTGCGGCAAATACCGATCTGTACAAGGTGATGAAACAATACTATGAGATCGTAAAATCTCAGTATGAGATCATCAACATCCGCTTTCAGGATGGAGCCATTGCGAAAAACGACCTTTTGATGATCACCACTCGCCTCAAAGAGGCTGAATTATCAGTTAAAAAGGCGGAAGTTTCCTATCTGATCTCGTATCAGAATATGAACATCCTGATGGGTCTCGATCCAAACGGTCCGAAAGAGGCTACCGAAAGCATTTTGGCTTCGATGCCGATGCCGATGGAAATATCCTATGTCGACGCTCTTGCGCGTCGTGCCGACTACAAAGCGGCGGATATGCAGATCAACCTGATGAAAGAGAACAAGAAAATGGCTCTTTCTAAGTTCAATCCGCAGATCGCGTTGCAGTTTCAGGGTGGCTGGGGTACGGCCAATCCGAATCTCGGATTCGATCCGACCACGACCGTAATCAGCTCCCTAAGCTTCACAATGCCGATCTGGCATTGGGGCGAACGTCGTCAGATCGGACGTCAGATGCAGGCACAGGTTAACTCCTCGCTTTATGGTCGTCAGATCGTTGCCGACAACATCAACAAGGAGGTTTCCAATGCATGGACCAATATGGATCAGACCTACGAACAGATCCGTGTTGCCGACGAAAACTTGAAGTTGGCGCAGGAAGCTCTCGATCTGAACACCTATTCATACAACGAAGGAAAGATCAATATTGCCGACGTGCTTAGCTCTCAGCTATCGTGGATTCAGGCCTACAACAACCTGATTACGGCTCATTATTCTTACAAAGTAGCTGTGGCTCAATATCTGAAGGCAACCGGAAATATCGTCCCTTCAGATTCCGACCTGGCATCGCAGGAATAATATTTTTAGACTTCATACGATTAAAAAGATCGCTGTCGGTAAACCCGCAGCGATCTTTTTTTGTTAATACTAGAAATATCGGAAGAAATTGGTCTTCCGGGATCTAAACCTTTAAATTTTAGTATGATATGTTGAAATTTGAACCGTTGCTCGTTTTTGATGGCGATTGTAATGAGGCTCTGGCTTATTACAAAGGTATATTCGGTGGAGAGATGGTAAGAGTGCAGACTTATGGTGACAATAAGGAGCATCTTGCTAAAATGGGCATTGAAGTGACTCCGAAATGGGAAGACAAAGTGATGCATGCTTCTATGGTGCTATCCAATGGATACCGTTTCTTCCTTGCCGACCGGGCGGAAAAAGATGAATTCCATCCGGGCAATGCAAACGCTGTAGTCCTATCGTTCAATAAAATGGAAGATATGGATAAGATCTACAATGAGATGAAGAAAGACGGTCAGGTGACTGTTGAGATTCATAAAGCGTTTTGGCATGCCATGTATGCGGAAATTATCGACAAATTTAAAAAACGCTGGATTTTCAATTGCCAGATCGTAAGCATCATGGACGATGAGTAAATCCCCTATTCTCTTCCCGACTACAACTGATAGTAAATTAAAATCGAATGAAAAATAAAATTAGTTTCTTATGTCTTTCTCTCTTGGCGCTTCTGCTCTTCGCCTGCGATGGCAAGAGTGAGAATCATGGTGCCGGATTGCAGGATATCAATGGTTTATGTACATCGAGTGAGCAAAACAATGTCAGCAATCAGCTTCGGGCAGAAGAAGCCTGGTCGATAACCATAGCCGATAACGGCGATTGGTTGTCCGTATCTCCCTCCTCCGGCACCGGTAGTGTGAATCTGATCAATCTCATATTCAACGTACAAGCCAATAATAATGCTCAAAGCAGATCGACCGAAGTAGAAGTTCTAATCGGCGATACCTCTTATCCCTATCAGTTCAGTCAGGACGGACAGACTCAGAAAGCCTGTCCGAACTAAAAGAGAATCTCAGAAAAGATTATAAAAAAAGACAGTATCACCGCTTGCGGTCGATACTGTCTTTTTGGTTATTTGAATGGATTATTTTTCCTGCCTGAACTTTTCGAATTTCCTGCCTATACTTTTTCAATTTCCTGCCTGTGCTTTTTTGATTTTCTGCCTGACATTTTTAACCCCAGATTATCAACACATTAACCACACCTAATCCGCTTGGTCATGAATCAGGATTACCGATGCGATACGTCCGGAACTCACGCCGTGTCTGCGTGCCGAAAAAAATCGATCCGGATCGCTCCAGGTGCACAACCCGGATATTTCGATCGACTCCGGCCGTACCCCCGCCAAAACCAGATCCTGCCGGTTCGCCTCCCACAGATCCAGATGAATCTTACCGGGCTTGGGCGAAGCATGATAAATCCCGGTGAACCCTTCTTTACGAAATGCTTCCGCTACTTCCGGTCCCGTCTCGAATGCCTTTGCCGAAATTGACGGCCCAATGCCTGCCAGGATCTCTCCCGGATCACACCCGTAATGCTCTGCCATTTTCCGAATGGCTTTCATCGCGATACGCCCCACGGTACCTCGCCATCCGGCATGAACCGCTCCGACGACCCGCTTTTCAGGACAATAAAGCAAAATCGGTACGCAATCGGCGGTTGACACCCCAATGCATATTCCCGCTTTATCGGTAAGCAACGCGTCATATTCTCCTTCGAAATCCACGTCCTCTACGATCCCGACATCCGTCTTATGCACCTGTCTGGGTAAGATCAGATGATCCTCCGGAATATTCAGAATTCCGCACATCACGCTTCTGCATCGCTCGATATGCTCCGGATCGTCACCCGTATAGTCACACAAGTTGAACGCCCCGTACGGATCGGTTCCCCCTCCGCTTCGGGTCGTTATGAAATGAGAAATGTTGCGGAACGAATCCAACGATTCAAACCGCAACATCTCTATCGATTGATTAGTTAGAAGGTTTTTCTTCATCCCAATCATATTCTTCATAATCTTCCTCATCGATGATATCATCCTCGTCGATGATGTAATCGTCATCCCAATCTTCATCGTCACCCTCTTCCGCCTCTGTCGGCTTCTGAATATCCAGGTTACGATGCGTGATCGTTGTGATCTTGTTCTCCTCGCTATTCAATTCTTCCCAAAGAATATCCTTCAGTTCGGTCAATCCCATATTGATCACCGACGAAATGAATACGCACGGGATATCCGGCAGATCGCGCTTGATCTCTTCGATCAGCTCGTCGTCTAGCATATCCGATTTCGTGATGGCAAGCACGCGTCGTTTATCCAAAAGCTCCGGATTAAACTGGCTCACCTCGTTTAATAGGATCTCATACTCTTTGCGGATATCGTCGCTGTCTGCTGGTACCATGAACAACAGAAGGGCGTTTCGTTCGATATGACGCAGGAATCGTAGTCCGAGTCCTTTTCCTTCACTTGCTCCTTCGATGATACCCGGAATATCTGCCATTACGAACGAACGGCTGTCACGATACGATACGATCCCCAGATTCGGTTCAAGCGTCGTAAACGGATAATCGGCGATCTTCGGTTTCGCTGCGGACAATGTCGATAATAAGGTCGATTTTCCCGCGTTCGGGAAACCTACCAGACCCACATCGGCCAATAGCTTCAACTCCATGATTACCGGACGCTCCAATGCGGGTTCCCCCGGCTGAGCGTAACGTGGTGTCTGATTCGTACTCGAACGGAAATGCCAGTTTCCTAAACCGCCGCGTCCCCCTTTCAGAAGGATCACTTCCTGTCCGTCATCGGTTACATCGCAAAGGAACTCTCCCGTTTCCGCATCGAAAACTACGGTTCCGCAAGGCACTTCAATCACCTCGTCTTTTCCGTCTTTTCCGAACGAACGGCTGCTTCCGCCCGATTCACCATGACCTGCGAATACGTGACGCTGGAATTTCAAGTGCAACAAAGTCCAGTAGTTACGGTTTGCACGCAGGATCACATGTCCTCCGCGACCGCCGTCGCCACCGTCAGGTCCCCCTTTGGTTATGAATTTCTCTCTGTGGAAATGGGTCGACCCGCGTCCCCCCTTACCGGAGCGACAGTATATTTTTACATAGTCAACGAAGTTTGAACCGGCCATATATGTAAAGTATAATAAGTTTAGATTATAATAAAAACAATCGGAATAAAAGTCTGTTCAACAAAACAGGTTCTCATAAAAAGCAAAAGCCGAAAGACGAGCGCGCCCTCTCCCTCACGCGACAGATGGCTGTCGACGTGAAACGGACCCTCTCTTCTTTCAGCTTTCGGTTATTGTCAACGGATTACAGGCTGTCGATAGCAGCTTCGATACGTCCGAAGATCTCTTCTACCGTACCCATACCTTTGATATCCGCGTATTTACCTTCTTTGATATAGAAGTCTTTCAATGGTGATGTCTGATTGTTGTAAACATCCAAACGGCTCTTGATGGTTTCATAGTTGTCATCAGAACGTCCTGAAACCTGTCCGCGTTTCAACAGACGGTCGATCAATTCAGACTCTTCTACATCCAGACCGACTACGATAGAAACCGCAGTACCACGCTCTTTCAACATTTCGTTCAATGCCTGAGCCTGTGGAATCGTACGAGGGAAACCGTCGAAGATAACACCGTCTTTAGCAGCTTCGTTCGAGTCCAATACGTTGGCTAGCATATCGATGATCAATGAATCCGGAACAAGCTGTCCTTTTTCGATAAAACCTTTAGCAGTGTTACCAAGTTCAGTAC
>CAMTOW010000199.1 GCA_947074245.1 uncultured Bacteroidales bacterium
CAACGATTACGCAACCCTTGAAATTGCGAAGATATTCTTCCAGAACATTCAGCGTCACAATATCCAAATCATTGGTAGGCTCATCCAAGACAAGGAAATTCGGATTTTGCATGAGTACCGTACATAGATACAAACGGCGTTTTTCACCTCCACTTAGTTTATAAACATAGCTGTGCTGCTTCTCGGGAGAGAACAGAAAATGTTGCAAAAACTGAGACGCGGTAAGTTTCGATCCATTTCCCAACGAGATCTCTTCAGCGATATCACGTACTACGTCAATTACCTTCATCTGTTCGTCAAAACGAAGACCATCTTGACTATAATAACCGAAACGAACAGTCTCGCCAATATCCAAAGTTCCAGAATCAGGAGCAACCTGTCCCATCAGAATTTTAATGAAGGTTGATTTTCCGGTACCGTTGTTACCGACGATCCCCATCTTCTCATATCTGGCAAATACATAGGAGAAATTCTCCAAAATCTTCAGATCATCGAAACTTTTACAAAGTTTATCCGCTTCGAATATTTTAGAACCAATGTAGGAAGCTTTCACATCCAAGCGAACGTTTCCAGCGTCTTTTTCACGTTTGGCTTTTTCTTCGAGTTCATAAAAGGCATCAATACGATATTTCGCTTTCGTAGCTCGGGCCTGAGGCTGACGCCGCATCCAGTCGAGCTCGGTCTTCAACAAGTTATTGGCTCTTTCGATCTCGGTATTCATAGCATCTACTCGTTCTTGTCTTTTTTCGAGATAATAACTATAGTTGCCTTTATAGGTATATAACTGTCTGTTATCAATCTCTACGATCTCATTGCAGACACGATCCAAAAAGTAACGATCGTGCGTCACCATCAGCAAAGCGACACGAGAGCGGCTCAGATAGCCTTCAAGCCATTCGGTCATCTCCAGATCGAGGTGATTGGTCGGCTCATCCAAAATGATCAATTCGGGTTCGGAGATCAAAACATTTGCCAAAGCGACACGTTTACGCTGACCTCCTGACAGTTCATCGACCTTTTGCTCAAAATTAGTAATCTTCAGCTGAGAAAGAATTTGTTTGATTCTCAATTCATAATCCCACGCTTTGTAATGATCCATTTGATGAATCAGGTTCTCCAACGCTGCCGTATCATTCACATTCAAAGCTTCTTCATAAGCGGCTATGGTTTTCACAACCTCATTGTCGGTACGGAAACATGCCTCTAGAACCGTCAACCCTTCGGGCAAATAGGGATCCTGATCGAGATATCCGACTCTTAAATCACGACGAAAAACAATATTGCCGGAATCATGTCCTTCCCGACCGGCAATTATATTTAATAAGGTAGTTTTGCCTGTCCCATTCTTTGCAATAAGACCAATTCGTTCTCCTTCACAAATACCGAATGTCAGATCATTAAAAAGAATAAGATCTCCAAATGATTTTGAAAGTTTTTCTACCTGAAGAAATGAACTCATACAATAGTTATTAAAATGTTTTGCAAGTTAAGCATAATTCGCGATTCATAATACTTTTTCCCGGAGATGGGGCAGCCGTCTCAGCACATCCCAATAAAACCAAAGAACCAGAACCGTTCCTTTCAAACAACTAGAAATCGTTATAGACCACCAGATTCCGGACAATTGCAACGTTGTCGTTATCAATAAATAGGCCAGTGGAATACGCATCAGATTAAACAAGATACCCGTAATCGCTGGAATTTGAGTTTTGCCCATACCATTGAAACCACCTGTCGTGACTAACTCCAAGACCATAAATAATTGCGAATACCCCATGATTCGCAGATAAACGGCCCCCTCGTGAAGCGCGTCCGGCTCAGAAATAAATAACGAATAGATCGCTTTGGGGAAAAGAACAAAGGAGAGCCCTGCTCCTAACCCAATCACTCCGGCCATTAACATCGTTAAGAAATAACCTTTTCGTATCCGAGAATATGCACGCGCACCATAATTTTGACCTACGAATGCGCTTAAGGCAGTCGAAAAACCATTAGCTGTCATCCATGAAATCGCTTCGATCTGCGAACCCAAACTTTGAGCAGCAACACCGATATGTCCAAATCGCGCTGCAAGCGTTGCCAATGTCATACTGATCATGGAGAATAAAGCACTCTGCAAGGATACGGGCAACCCAAAACGAACGATACGTTTGGTCCATGCAAACTTAAGTGGAGTAAAATAATTCAATTTTCCGATCGGAGAATGTTTCGTATACAAACGAAACACAAATAAAACCATTACGATCAATTGAGACAGAGTAGTAGCCCATGCGGCCCCCATCACACCCAATGCGGGAACAGGTCCTATCCCGAAAATCAAGATCGGATCGAGAACTATATTGAAAATCAAACCCATCGCCATAAAACGGAAAGGGGTTTTTGAATTTCCGCATGCATAATATATAGCCGCGTAAGTATTATTACAAAACGTGGCGAACATACCCGGAATCACCCAACGGAGATATGAAACCCCTACGGTCGTTATAGACGCATCAAGTTTAAATATTCCAATCAGAACCGGAGCAAAAAGCAATATGAAAACGCCATAGACCAAAGCCATAATGATTGACAACGATACGGCATTGGAAGCATAAGATTTAGCTTCTTGCGTATTGCCCGCACCCAATGATTGAGAAACACTGATCTCCGCTCCTATCTTCGGGGTGAATGAAATCGCATTATTCATCCAAGTGAAGAAAAACGCTGCACCTACGGCTGCAACCGGAGCCGAGCCCAAACTACCCAGCCACATCATATCACACAGATTATATGTCATCTGCACAAATGAGGAGCCTATCAAAGGTGCGGCCAACTTACCTATTCCCGAAAAAATATTACCTGTAGTCAGGTCTGTAACTTTTCCCATTTATCTAAAATCAGGATGTATTATCAAATCAAGAGCAAACCGTTTTCAAATAAATCGGTCATTTCGGATGAATTACAAAAACGCTCGAAAGGCATATCTAAAATTGATGTTATCTCTTCCTTAAATACGGCCAATGTGTAGGTACGGTCGGATTTTATTCTCGATTTATTCAGCATATCCAGAACTTTTTCACCTATCAAATAAGGAAATTCCAATTCGATTATCTCATTCCGGTTATGAATAGTTATCATCATAAACTTCCGAGGCTTACCTTTCTTATTTCTCATTTTTTCGGTTACATCAGGCAAACCTCCGATCCAAATGAGATTACGCGAAAGTTTGGATTCGAAAAGATCCTTTCGATCAATAGCCTGCCAAATACGATTGGGAGAAACCGTAGTTTTAGGAATCCGAAAATCAAACCAATCCTGCAATGAAAAATCAAAACCGACTCCATGCATATAATTATATAATGATTTTCTTAGCCCTTCTGCAAATAAAGAGTGTTCTGCGCCCTGCGGATCATCAAACATCCGATCATTATCGGCAAAACCAGCAAACGCACTTACATGGGGAACCGCATTGTATTTTTCCGGCGAAATTCCCAGCGGTGAATGGGCAGTCATGGCCAAACGATGCCAGAACCCCGACTGTACAACTCCATTTTGGAACAATTGGCGTACAACCTCCAATGAATCAACTGTTTCTTGCATTGTTTGAGTGGGAAATCCATACATTAAATAAGCATGTACCATTATTCCCGCATTGGTGAAGGATGATGCGACTTTTGCGACCTGATCGACCGTAACACCTTTATTAATCAATTTGAGTAATCGATCTGATGCCACCTCTAATCCGCCAGAAACAGCAATACAACCGGATGCACGCAACAAACGACAAAGATCAGACGTAAAGCTTTTCTCGAATCTTACATTGGTCCACCATGTTATTTTCAATCCTCGACGAAGAATTTCGAGAGCAACTTCGCGCATAAGCACCGGTGGTGCCGCTTCATCAACAAAATGGAAACCACACTCGCCCGTTTGACGCATAATCTCTTCAATTCGATCAACGGTTCTTTTGGCTGAAGCCGGTTCGTAACGTTTGATATAATCGAGCGATCCGTCACAGAAAGCACATTTCCCCCAATAACATCCATGGGCGAACGTCAATTTATTCCAACGGCCATCACTCCATAATTTATGCATCGGATTGACTATATCGATTACAGAGAGATACTTATTCAATTCCAAACCAGAATAATCGGGCGTTCCGTTATTCTCGAAAGAAACGTCAATTTGACTCGAATCGTTATAATAATGGATCGCCCCATCCCTTAACATGAATGTACGAATCAATTTATCCTCTTTAATTTCATTCTCCAGATAAGAAACCAGTTGTCTGACGGGCGCTTCTCCATCATCTAACGTTATATAATCGACAAAATCGAATACCCTCACATCGGTTAACGAACGAAGTTCGGTATTTGGAAAACCGCCACCCATACTGATTTTAATTTCGGGATAATGCTTTTTTATCCATCCGCCACATCGTAACGCACTGTACAAATTGCCTGGAAACGGAACTGTCAGAAGTATCATCGTGGGACGATATTTTTCGATTTTCTCTGAAAGAAGAGAAATCATAATCCGATCAATGTATGTCGGTGCATCATTCAATTGCTGATAAAGTTCATCGAATGAAAACGCATATCTGCCCAAGTGTTCCGCATAGCGCGAAAAACCGAAATACGGATCGACCGTGTTGACGATAAAATCACTCAAATCCTCCAAATACAGAGTACAAAGATGTCTTGCCTTATCTCGGAACCCCATTGCTCCGAAAGCCCATTCCAAATCTGAATCCTGATCAAAATGTGAACCGCGTGGCAAAAAATCGTCTTCTGCAATCAATTGAGCCAATGTCTGTTTTTCTCCTTGAAGGAATTCAATGACACTATCAATCGTATTGACATATTCTTCCTGCAACAACCAAATTCTTTTTTCATTTTCGCCTAGCTCTCGCGAATCAATATTCTGGAAAAGTTCGAACAGACCTTTGCAAGAAAATACAGAAAGAATCGTCTCTATACTTAGATCAACTTGATTGCAGGGAATATGAATGGTATTTAA
>CAMTOW010000200.1 GCA_947074245.1 uncultured Bacteroidales bacterium
CAATTGCAACTAAGGTCTTCTCGCCCGTTATCTCTGGGCGTCGGTTCTCCAAACCTCATCGGAGTGGTGTTATTCTCTGGGCATCAAGAATTTGATCCGTGTGGCAGTATTTATCGGATTCCAGCGTGCTCGTTACGAAAATTTCGGGTTCACCGTTTCTTTCCCGTGGCTCACCGGTGGCTATTGATTTTTTATCGTTAAAACAAGTCTGATTCTTCCTTTTTTATTTTCTAAAAAGCCAAACTGCATCATTTTTTCACTAAATAATAAATAATTTAACTTTATTGATTACTTTAGCTTATCATTTTAAAAATCACAGAGTAAATGTATTATTTAGAAGCTAAAGAAATTGTTAAACAATATGCCTCTCATCGGGCTTTGGACAATGTGAGCATTTCCATTCCCGAAAATTCCATTTACGGTCTTCTCGGTCCCAACGGAGCTGGCAAAACCACGATGATCCGTATCATCAATCAGATCACGGCACCCGATACGGGCGAAGTTTTATTGAATGGACGTCCGCTTCAGCCCGAAGATGTTCATCACATCGGATATCTACCCGAAGAACGCGGATTGTATAAGAAAATGAAAGTTGGCGAACAGGTCCTTTATCTGGCTCGCCTGAAAGGTCTATCCAAAGATGATGCCAAAAAACAAATGAACTATTGGTTCGATAAGTTCGGCATCAGCGAATGGAGCAATAAGAAAGTCGAAGAACTTTCAAAAGGGATGCAGCAGAAGATTCAGTTCATCACCACCGTCCTTCACCGTCCGAAACTTCTTATTTTCGACGAACCCTTCAGCGGGTTCGATCCGGTCAATGCCGAAATACTGAAAAAAGAGATTCTCGAACTCAAAGAAAACGGTTCTACCATCATTCTTTCTACCCACAACATGAGTTCCGTCGAAGAGCTTTGCGAAGAGATCACGCTCATCAACCGCTCCAAAGCCGTGCTTCAGGGCAAAGTAGACGATATTCGTCAGCAATACAAAAAGAATATCTTCCGCCTCAACACCACCGATGCGGTCGTTTCCGATCCCAACGGGCTTTTCGAAGTCATTTCCTCGCGTCCGATGCATGGAGGTACCGAATCGTTTTTACGCATTCAGGGCAATCCGACCAACAACGAAGTGATCCGTGCCCTTTCCGACGCGTATCAGCTCAACGCCTTCGAAGAAGTGCTCCCTTCCATGCAGGAAGTCTTTATTGAAACAGTCAAAGAATCACCAATAACCGAATAAGCCATGGGTAAGATAGGTTTAATTATCGAACGCGAATACCTGACTCGCGTATACAAGAAATCGTTTATCATCATGACCTTGGTGATTCCGTTTATTTTCATTCTCGTCGGAGCGCTTCCTCTGTTGCTGTCGCAGATCAAAGACAAAGAGAGTAAAAACGTAGCGGTCATCGACGAAACCGGGTTGTATTCCTCCCTGCTCAAAAGCAACGAGAGCTTTACGTTCGTGCCTGTTCAGAACATCAATGAAACTCCGCTCGATTATTACAAAGAAAAACAAAGCGATCTATACGCGATCCTGATGATTTCGGGCAATCTGATCAACAATCCGAACCAGATTACCATCTTTTCCGAAAAAACCATCAGCAACTCGCTCAAGAAAGACATCAGCTCGCAACTCAACCCATACCTAACCAGTCAGAAGATCGACTCTTACGATATTCCCGATCTGAAAGAGATCATCAACAGCGCGCAGGTTAACATCGACATTCAAACCGTTAAGTGGAATGAAGCCGGCGATGAAACCAAATCTTCGGCGGAAGTGGCATCCGCCATCGGTATGGCGAGCACCATGCTCATCTATATTTTCATCTTCGCCTATGGTGGGATGGTACTTCAAGGGGTGATGCAGGAAAAAACCAACCGTATCGTCGAAGTGATGGTATCCTCGGTCAAACCGTTCGAACTGATGATGGGTAAAATCATCGGAGTCGGCTTTGTCGGCCTCACTCAGTTCCTCATCTGGGTATTGCTCATCGGAGCCGGATTCGCCATACTGGGCATCGGTTCCATGTTCGGATCCGACGCGTCTCAGCTTACTCAGGCCGAATTATCCGACGCCGGATTCATGGAGTCGGCGATAGAGATCCTTGCCGGGGTCAACTACATCCGCATCCTCCTTTTTTTCCTGCTTTATTTTATCGGCGGATACCTGCTCTACGCCTCTATTTTCGCGGCGATAGGTTCCATGGTCGATCAGGAAGCGGATACTCAGCAGTTCATGATCCCCGTTACGATGATCATCATGTTCGCATTCTATGCGGCGATCTATAGCATCGAAAACCCCGACGGTCCGCTCGCGTTTTGGTGTTCGGTCATTCCGTTCACTTCGCCGATCGTTATGATGGTGCGTCTTCCGTACGATGTTCCGGTATGGCAACTCATTCTGTCGATCGTAATGCTTTTCGGAACGTTTGTCGGGCTCACCTTCATCGCTGCCAAAATCTATCGTACCGGAATCCTTATGTACGGTAAGAAAGTTACCTGGAAAGAAGCGGTCAAATGGCTTCGCTATTGACCTTCACGATACCTGCTTTTTTTGTTGTTTAAATGAACCGACCTCTCGCAAGGACACTCTTTTCACGGAGTTCCTTCGGGAGGTTTGTTTTTTCATTCCCTCCATCCGATGGCTGGTTTATCCAAAGTCGGTTTCAGACATCATTTACCTCATGTTGAAGAACCGAATATTTTCAGCTGTCGATCAGATTTCCTGCCTGAAAAACAGCCCGAAATTTCCTGCCTGGGTTTTCTGATTTTCCTGCCTGGGTTTTTAAAATTTACTGCCTATACTTTTTCAATTTACTGCCTGACCGTTTTTCAAGCGATTTTTCAGGGGCTCGATGCTCCGTTTCATAGAGTTCAGAAAACAGCAAAGCCACTCGCGAAACGTTTCGTTCTGCGAATGGCTTTGTCGTTTATATCGTTCGGATTCAATCCGTCATCAACGTCTGCTTTTGAAGAAATCCTTGATCAGTGTCAGGCATTCGTCTGCAAGAATACCTTTAGATATCTGTGTTTTCGGATGCAGCGATTTGGGAGCGAACTCCGAATATCCCCGCCGCTCGTCCGATGCTCCATATACGATTCGGCTGATCTGCGACCATCCCAATGCTCCCGCACACATGATACACGGTTCAAGTGTTACATAAAGCGTGCAGTCGGTCAGATATTTGCCTCCCAGCAGGTTGGCGGCTGCCGTTACGGCCTGCATTTCAGCGTGTGCCGTCACGTCGTTCAGCGTTTCGGTCAGATTGTGTGCCCGTGCGATGATGCGTCCTTGTGATACCACCACGGCTCCTACCGGCACCTCCCCTTTCTCATAAGCCTTCTGCGCTTCCTGCAGGGCTTGTTTCATAAAATAGTGATCATCCAGCATATCTCAACGTCTCATTTCGTTCTCATTGAATAGCGTAGGATGATTCTCCTCCAGTTTCTGCAATACATGCATCAGGATTGTTTCCCGAAACCATCGGTTGCGATTTGCGATCTTATACCGGTCCAGGTATCGGCACACAGCGTTATACTCCTTCTCATTTAATGTGAAAGAGATTCTAAAATCACGCTGCAAAGCCGTATCGGCGATCGGTGTTGATTTAACTTTTTTCTTCATCCGCTGTAAAATTACGGCAGTTATTTAATATAAAAAAGAAAAATGTTACATTTGTATGAACCCCATACCCGATTTGAATGGCTTCTCATAACACTTTAGGTGCCATTGGAGAAAAAATGGCATGCGATTTTCTAAAACGCAAAGGTTACGCCATCTGCCACACCAACTGGCGGTCGGGTCATTATGAGCTGGATATCATTGCCTGTTCGGACGAGGAGCTGATCGTCGTCGAAGTCAAGACCCGCTCGGGCGATCGCTACGAAAGCCCCGAACGCGCGGTCGATGAGCGAAAAATACGCCGTATCGTATACGCCGCCGATCACTACATCCGCCTGCACGACATCCCGCTTCCCGTTCGTTTCGATATCATTACCGTCATTCGCGACGATGCCGGTTTTCAGATCGACCATATCCCCGACGCGTTCTATCCGCCGTTGGGCTGACTTTGAATTGACTAACCATGAATACTGATAAAACACGATGATTATGCCTGAGTACATTCACCTGACCCAAACCCATTCTACGAATTTATACCTTCGTCAGATTCTCGAATCCAATCCGCTTGTCGAAGAAGGACTCGTCATTTATGCCGATTTCCAGGATGCCGGACGCGGCCAGCAAGGCAACAGCTGGGAGTCCGAAGCCAATAAGAACATTCTTTGCAGTCTGCTTCTTTATCCGCGCCGCATCAACGCTCAGGATCAATTCATCATCTCTGAGATCGTATCGCTCGGTATCGCCGACACGCTCAATTCCATTCAAGACGGATTCGCCATCAAATGGCCCAACGATATTTACTACGGCGATAAGAAAGTGGCCGGTATCCTGATCGAAAACGACCTTTCGGGCAAAGTGATCTACGATTCCATCATCGGATTCGGGATCAACGTCAATCAGGAAGAGTTCAAAAGCGATGCGCCCAATCCGCTTTCGCTTTTCCAGCTTACCGGACAACATTTCGATTGCGAACAGCTTCTGCGAAGCATCATCAACCGGATTTTCCATTACTACGATCTGGCGCTTAAGGGCGATACTTCGCGAATCCATTCACTCTATATGGAATCGCTTTATCGCAAAGACGGCTGCCATCTCTTTTCCGACGGACAGAAACACTTCGAAGCTCAAATCGCTCATATCGACCCTACCGGTATGATCACGCTCGAAGAGAAAGACGGCAACAAACGCGTTTTCGCCTTCAAAGAAGTGGAATTCATCATCTGATTTCCCCGATCGGAGCAAGAAGCGATATATTTTTTTATCGACCGAATAAGAAATAAGAAGACCGTGATCGGGAGTAAAAACTCTCACGATCACGGTCTTTATCATATCCGCTAA
>CAMTOW010000201.1 GCA_947074245.1 uncultured Bacteroidales bacterium
TTGTTGAAGTTACGTCCTTGCTCACACAAAGAGTCGTCAAACAAAATGTCGTTTCCGGCAGAAGCCGACAACATCATACCCATACGCACACCGTCGGCACCGAAAGTTTTGATCAGTTCAAGCGGTTCGGGTGAGTTACCCAACGATTTAGACATCTTACGGCCCTGTTTGTCGCGTACGATACCGGTCAGATAAACGTTTTTGAATGGCATTCCGCCACGGTATTCATAACCGGCGAAGATCATACGAGCCACCCAGAAGAACAAAATGTCCGGACCGGTCACCAAGTCGGATGTCGGATAATAATAATTCAGTTCTGCATTGTCTTTATCCAGGATGTTACCGAATACCGAGATCGGCCACAACCAAGAAGAGAACCAGGTATCCAATACGTCGATATCCTGACGCAAGTCTGAAATCTGCAATCCGTTATCACCGGTTTTGGCGCGAGCCAGTTCCAATGCTTTTTCCGGAGTTTCAGCAACTACATAGCCCCCTTGTGGCAGATAGTAAGCCGGAATACGGTGTCCCCACCAAAGCTGTCTGGAGATACACCAGTCTTTGATGTTTTCTAACCAATGGCGGTAGGTATTCTTAAATTTAGCAGGGTGCAGAAGAATGTCGTCTTCCATCACGGCTTTCAAGGCCGGAGCAGCCAATTCTTCCATTTTCAGGAACCACTGCATCGATAGTTTCGGTTCGATCACGACATTGGTTCTTTCAGAAAAACCGACCTTGTTGGTATAAGGTTCCACTTTTTCCATCAGATCCGCCGCGATAAGGTCTTTTTCAATCAGTTCGCGCACATCGAAACGATCCATGCCAACGTACATACCTACTTTTTCATTGATGGTACCGTCGTCATTGAACGTATCGATCGTTTCCAGATTGAATTTTTCACCCAACATATAGTCGTTCACATCGTGAGCCGGAGTTACTTTCAAACATCCTGTTCCGAATTCGATATCGACATAATCATCCATGATGATCGGAACGGCGCGATTCACCAACGGAACGATCACGCGTTTGCCTTTCAGCCAACCGTAACGCTCGTCGTTTGGATTCACACAAACCGCCGTATCTCCCAAAATCGTCTCAGGGCGAGTTGTAGCGACGATAATGTATTTATCTTCGCCTTCTACCTGATAACGCAAGTGATATAGTTTGCTATTAACTTCTTTGTAGATCACCTCTTCATCAGACAATGCTGTCTTTGCAGAAGGGTCCCAGTTTACCATACGTACGCCGCGATAGATCTTACCTTTGTTGTAAAGATCCACGAACGAGTCGATCACACTTTCCGAACGCTCCTCGTCCATCGTAAAGCAAGTACGTTCCCAATCACATGATGCACCCAGTTTCTTCAACTGTTCCAAAATGATACCACCATGTTTTTCGGTCCATTCCCAAGCGTGTTTTAGAAACTCCTCACGAGTCAGACCGGATTTCTTGATACCTTCTGACGCAAGCTTAGCCACGACTTTCGCTTCGGTCGCAATAGAAGCATGATCGGTACCGGGTACCCAACATGCGTTTTTTCCCATCATTCGGGCACGACGAATCAAAATATCCTGAATCGTATTGTTCAGCATATGGCCCATGTGAAGAACGCCGGTCACATTGGGTGGAGGAATGACGATCGTATAAGGCTCTCTGCCATCCGGCTTTGATTTGAAAAACCCATTCTCCATCCAATAAGCATACCACTTATCTTCAACGTCTGCAGGATTATATTTGCTTGCGATTTCCATAAAATATAGGTTGTATTAAAATAGTATTCCAAAATATCTTGCAAAAATAATATTTTATAAGCAGATATCAGTCTTAATAATATCCTCTAAACGACTGAAAATTCAAAAAGTGTGTTTAGTTCTTAACAGATGATAGAAAACAGAAGGGGCTGTCGCTTTCGCAACAGCCCCCTCGATCATATGAAATAAATTAATGCATAAAGAGTAATCATCAATATTGTCCGCCGCAAGTGAAGACACGTAAGTTGTTGTCACCTTGTAGACGCATATCTGTAATACGGTTGTTTGTACAGTTCAGATAAGTCAGGTTCGGACAGAATGTCAAGTCAAGCAGGGTGATTAAGTTCTGATTACAGATCACACGTTGCAACATGGTGCGGTTTGTCAAAACAAGCTGAGTCAATTGGTTCCAAGAACAGTTGATTCGGATCAGGTTCATCGTACCGTCCATATTCAAAGATGTCAATGAGTTTCCGGAACATTCCAAGTCGATAAAGCTTGGGCAGTTTAGAATGGCAAGTTGAGTCATGTTATTGCCGCCACACATCAACGTCTGAAGATTCGGAGCGTCGGAAATCACGAATTTGTCGATCTTGTTGCCGATACAGTTGATGAACTGAAGTTCGTCTGTACCCATCAACAGGATGTTTGTCAATTTGTTGTAACCGCAATACAGGTTTTTCAGTTTCGCGCAACCGTCGATACGAAGATCCTGAATACGAGCATCTTGACAATTCAAAGTTACCAACTGCGGCTGATTGCGAACGTCTAGCTGAGCAAACTCATTGTCTGAACAGTTCAACGTTTTCAATGCGGTTGAATCGGAAATCGCAAAATCGGATAGTTTGTTCTTTTCACAATCCAATACGCTAAGATTCAAACATTTCGACATATTCAACGATGCAAGCTGATTTTTGCTGACGTCAAGATTAACCAACAACGGACAATCATGAATGTCGAGAGCCGTAAGAGCGTTCTTAGACAGATTTACATTCTGCAGATAAGGGAATCCCGAAAGATTCAACTCCCCTGCAAGTTTCTTATTCGACCAGTTGATTGCTGTAATGTTACTTCCCATCACAGTTACTCCCGGCCAGGAAACCGGATTCGATAAATCTGAAATACCTAATTTTTCCGCATTCGTACCACCTTCGGCTGAAGGTTGTTGTAAGAAACTCTGCAGATTGCTGAGTTCCGTCTGCGCACTTGCGAATGAACAGAAAAGGAATGCGATAACTGCTAAAATAGAAAAACGTTTCATAGTTTAAAGCTTATAAAGTTAGACCTAATTTCTTTTCAAATAGCATTTATCCTTCTGGCCGAATAATGTATTTGAATACAGATTATACATCTAAAACAAAGCGCTTTAGGAAAGGTTTTATCTAAAGTTTTTTTTAAAGAAATTTTTAAATATGAAAGCGTTTATAAAAAAAGCGTACACGGAATTTAAATATCCCTGTACGCTTTCGGTATTTTGTGCTGATTTTTTAACGTTGAGTGCTCAATTTGATACCATTTTCCAAAATTGAGATCTTGCGTTGCTTGTAAAGTGCGCCCAAAGCTTTCTTGAAATTCTTCTTGCTGCAATGGAATTCAGACATGATCGCGTCCGAATCGCTCTTATCGTTGTAAGGAAGAAACCCTTCGTTTTCGTCGAGCATGTCCAGAATGGTCTGTTCGAGATCGCCTACGACCTTCTCATACCCCATCGGCTGCAACAACACGTCGATCTTTCCGTCTTCACGAATCTCTTTGATATAGCCGGGCAGTTTATCGCCTACATGCACCGGACGGAATATCTGATTGTGATAAACCATTCCCGAATGCTTCCCGTCGATGATCACCTTATAGCCCAGATCGGTCTTCTTCATAATGATTAGCTCGACCTCTTGGTTCGGCTGATAATCCGCAGGAACGTTATCCAGGAATTTATTCAGTTTGGCCGATCCGGCGATTCGGTTGGATACCTTATCGACATAAAGATGTACGAGATAGCTGCGGCCTGCTTCCATAGAAACCTTTTGCTCACGGAAAGGAACCAGCAATTCTTTCGATACGCCCCAATCCAAGAATGCACCGACGTGATTGGCTGAATTGACCTTGAGCAACGCAAACTCATCGACCTGCGCATACGGCTCTTCCGTCGTTGCCAGAAGACGGTCTTCCGAATCCAAATAGATAAAACAATTCAATTCGTCCCCGATTTGGGTATTTTCCGGTATATACCGTTTCGGCATAAGTATCTCTTGTCCGTCGCCAGCATCCAGATAGATTCCGAAATCGAGCGATTTGACAACTGTCATCGTATTGTATTTACCTATATTCACCATAACTTCATAATTTATTAAACCGAATCGGCCTTCGATAAAAGCGATTCGACTCTGATTCTTATACAAAGTTATAAAAAGCAGGAATAAATTATTTCAAAATCGACACCGAGTCGGAATCAGATCTGATCAAAATAACCAATATTAAGGTCTTCCGTCGGGTTTTGTGCGATCCGCTCATAAATCCGAAGTCGCGCTTTCTTTGATTTTTCATTCAAAACACCGATGCCGTCTTTGGTGGATTCCCAATTCAAGCTGTTTCCGATCGAAATGGTTCGGGCAAACTCGCCGGCATCATGATTGGCGCCCATATAAGTGAATATCCAACCGTCTTTTTGGAGCGATTCGACGAGATCTCGAATCTTATCGGATGCATAACTGCGGGATCCGGCCTCCACTCCGTCGGTTATGATGGATACGAGCACGCGATGCCGATGGTCGGCATCCTGATCTATTTTCTGTTTCAAATGGAGGATATTTTTTCCCAATGCGTCATACAAAGGTATCCCCGAACCCGGATGATACATACGGGAGTCTATCTCGGCGACACGATCAGCCCGCACCATATTGAAAATGGTCTTCACCTCTTCATTATTGAATGTGACGAACGTAACGTAATGATGTTGATCGGGATACTTCCGTTGCGCGGATTTTATGATCTGCACACTCTCATTAAAGCCGGTTATCACCTCATCACGGAAGTCATTCAGAGAGGAGCTCTCATCCAAAAGAATAAGATTATAGATTTTCGTGTTCATGATATGGATCATATTAAGTACTAGAGTTCTTGCAATAATGGCCGCGCATTGTCACGTAACACCTTTTTTACCTTCTTCAGATCTTGCGCCCCGCCCTGTTCCTGACCCAATGCTG
>CAMTOW010000202.1 GCA_947074245.1 uncultured Bacteroidales bacterium
CGCATAAACGGTAGAAACAGCGAAGCTTACGAAAAAATGATCGTTCGCTGATTTTGACTCTGAGATTTTCTCATTCTTAGATACGAAGGGCGCAACAGAATCGGATTCTGTTACGCCCTTCATTTTTTTCGGTCGTCTGATTGGATCTTATTCGGAATATGCCTGAAGATTTTCGGATTTCCGCTTACTCATCCCGGTTTCACAGACGCATTAACGCGTGTTTACTCACTTTCGAACGCTTATTTACAAGGCAGGAAACGATCGATAACACGCCTTTTAACAAGCCGCGATCAGTCGGAAAATCCGGATAGAGAGGCACCCAATGATAAATGCCCAACGATCCATTCAAACCGAATATTCCCGATTCTTTCTCAACGCAATTTCGCCTGAAAGCGACGCGTAAAAAACAGGATCTGATAATCGATCGAATTTTTCCAATAGCTCCCGTTATGCGCTCCGGGGCGCACCAGATAATCGTGCTCCACCCCTCTTTCCATCAGTTTTTTATGAAGCCGCTCATTGACTTCGAAAAAGAAGTCTTCATACCCGCAATCGATGATCAGCCCGATCGTACCGTTGGTAAGCGTATCGGCAAGCGTAGTCACGGTATGGTTGTCCCAAACCGATTTATTGGATTTCTGCTCACCAATGTATTTCTTCATTCCCCAGCTGTCGGGAAAGGGGCGAATATCCACTCCTCCGCTCGTACTGCCCGCATTGGCAAACACCTGCGGATGGCGGATACCATTCCACAGCGCTCCATGGCCGCCCATACTCAGCCCGGTGATGGCTCTTCCGGCTGCCGTAGCATAAGTGGGATAGTTCGAATCGATGTAACCGACCAACTCCGATGACAGGAATGTTTCATACCGGAAATCCGGATTTTGAGGACTGTCCCAATACCAACTGTCTTTCCCGTCGGGCGTTACGAACATCACTCCTTCCCGATCGGCAATCTCTTTCAATTCCGGCTTCATATTGATCCACGTCATGTGATTGCCGCCATGACCATGCAACAGATAAATCACAGGCACTTTCTGTCCGTCGATCGCTTGTTGGGGAACTACGGCGACCACATCCACCTCTTTCCGCATCGAAGGGCTCTTCACCCGAAGCGTATCGACCCGGGCTGCGGATCCGCAAACCGGCAACAGACTCAAAGCATAAATTAATATTCTGATTTTCATCTCTTATAATCAAATTAATACGTTACGGATCGTCTCATTCATGATCCGAGAATAGATTCTTATCCAAAAAAAGAGGATGTTCCGATGGAAACATCCTCTTCTATAAATTTAAAATCGTCAGATATTATTTCACGATTACTTTCGTAGTCTTATCCATAACTTTCACGATATACATACCTTTTGCGATCGAAACCGTTGTTTCGCCCGCTTTCAAAGCAGCGTGTTTAACCATCTGCCCTAGTGCATTGTAGATCTCTACGGCAGCATCTTTGTCAGAAGAGATCACGATCAAGTTGCTACCTGTACGGATTGAGAACGCATCTTCTTTCGAAGAACCGATTCCCTGAATCACAGCCAAGTCGTCAGCCGAACGTGGAGCCAACTGCGGAGTATTGTATTTCGATACGTAACCGGTTACGGTATATTCGTTGTCAGACGGAGTCCAATCACCAACCGATAGGTGCGTATCATAACATTTCATTGTCGCGCCGCCCTGAGTCATGTCGATACCTTGTTTTTTCTCAGAAGAGAAAGAACCCGAACCGAACGTAACGCCTACTACTTTCACCAATACAGATTCGTAGTTGTCGTAATCTGCAAGAATGTCGGCTAGAGTCACTTCGCGTGGTTCACGATAATCTTCGCTTGTTCCTACAAGTTCGTAAGAAGTAGCTACGAATTGATTCAAACCGCTGAAAGAATCCCATTTACCTTCCAGGTTTTTGATTACGTCGCCTTTAGACAAGCCCCAGTTTCTTAGGTAAACCATTACGTTAGCGCTTTCATCTTCCAAGTAGAAGTAAGGATCCGCAGCGAATGCTACCGTTACGTTACCTGCTACTTTAAACTGAGCGTCTTTATCGTTTTTGTAGCTTACAAGATCAAGAAGTTCGTCGCAAACGATCACTTCCGGAGTTTCGGAATAACCTGCATCTTCTGCCGAACGCGGGAACAACTGGATTTTGCTGTCGTAACGAGCCACATATCCGGTTACGTTGTATGTTGCTTCCTGATCCGGAGCCCAAGTACCAACCGCTCTGAACTGGTCGTAAACCTCAACCTCATGTCCGTCTGCCGTAACGAAAACGCCTTTTTTAGCAGATGCTGAGAATTCGCCTGCCAAATACTTCACGTTTGTGATCGTAACCAAAACCGATTCATAAGCAGCATATCCTTCTTCCGTAGCGATATCGCCAATCGTTTTAACTTCAGGAGTTTTGAATGTTGTTGAAGTAGAACTTGCTACCAAATCATCTTCAGATAGAGGTTCGAATTCATGAAGACCTTTGTATTTGGTAAATGTACCGTTCAGACCGCTGATTACATCACCTTTACTCAATGTGTTGGTTGCATATACCAACATCGTAGCCGTAGCGTCTTCTACATAAATGTATTTACCAGAAACGAAAGCTACAGTTACGTCGCCTGTCATTTCATAAACGCCTTCTTCATCTTTCTTCGTAAGAAGTTCGGCCAATGTACCGTAAACAACCGGTACGATCGCTTCACCTGTAAGAGCGATTTCTTTCGCTTCGGAAAGATCGGCACCGCTTACGATTACTTTTCCGGCATAGCTACCTACAGTCTGAGGAGCGAAAGTAAGCTCAACCTGAGCACCTGCTTCCACTTCTTCTTTTGTAAGAGATGTTTTGTCGATAGAGAATCCATTACCTTCCACAGCGATTGTCAAACCTGCTGTCAGGTTCGCTCCGAAAATAGAGATATTGTGTTTTTCTTCCGTATTGATCAATACATTTGAAAAATCAACAGAAGCCGGAGATACGTTTACAACGGGTTCGTCTGTAGTTTCAACCGGAACAACCGATAATCCGTCATAAAGAATATAGTTCGCTCCGCTATACGTTCTGATTTCGAAGTTGAATGCGTCGATATTATCCGGAGAAGTGAATTCCACTTCATATACTTTCCAAGTATTAGCTTCGGCTGTGAAATAACCATTATATGTACGCAATGGATCTTCTGTATCCTTCGCTACCAAATTAACCACCTGAGTTCCATTCAGGAAGTTCGCCCAGATACGACCGCGAACGCTTTCTGTGTCTGTATAATAATTGACAGTCAATTTATACTTCGTGTTCGGAAGCATATCAAATTTCTGAGTCAATTTATTATTACTTGATTTAGGAGCATTTTGTCTGAATGAATGATCTCCTTCAAATGCAATATTGGAGTCTTCATAACTTCCGGCAACACTCCATCCGTCCGGTTTTCCATCAGTCCATTGCTCAAAGCTTCCATTGGAAACCAAATTCTGAGCATTTAGTGGCGTCCATGCTATCAATGCAAAAAGCATGATGAACAAAGAGCTACACATTGTGTAAAGTTTTTTCATAAACATTCGATTTTATATGTAATAAAAACTAAATAGTCTTTTGTGCCTCAAAATTAATTAATAAATAATTTACAAAATATTGCATAGCCATTAAGATTAAGCCAAGGAGTGCTTTTCGGTGTTAATTATATAAAATATATGTATAATTCGTGATTTCCAAACAAAAAAACCGAATCAACAAAACGTTGACCCGGTCAATAATGGTGTTTTCCTCTAATAAAAATTCAACTGTTGTTTTGTGGAAATAACCAGCAAAACCATCATCCCACTTACTATCTTTTCTTTGGAAAAGATAAAACCGGGGTAGAGTTTATAACTCTTTTATCCAGATGTTAGAGTAAAACAGTTTATAAGCTACTTTTGTTTTCAAGCTTATCAAAAAATAAAAACTGGAGATGTCTACTCACAATGATGCCATTCTCTAAAAACCACATAACCTATGACTCCGAACAAGACAATCCCGTCTGAAACTCCACAGAGTGAATTACATCCGCTCCTACCCTTTTTGCCAGAAAACGCCCGATTGCTGATGCTTGGCAGTTTTCCTCCGAAAAAAAGCAGATGGTCGATGGATTTTTTCTACCCGAATCTCCAGAACGATATGTGGCGAATCTTCGGATCGATCTTCTTCGGAGACAAATTTCATTTTCTTACTCCCGACCGCAAGCGGTTTGAAAAAGATATGATCGAAAAGTTTCTTCGCGAAAAAGGAGTTGCTTTGAGCGATACGGCTACCGAAGTGATTCGCTTGAAAGACAATGCTTCGGACAAATACCTGGAAGTGGTCGCGACGATCGATTTGGAGCAGATGCTATCTTCCCTGCCCGCTTGCGAAGCGATCGTGGTGACGGGACAAAAAGCGATGGATACGATCTTGAAATTGATCGAAACGAAAGAGCCGGCGGTAGGTGATTTTTCGCAATTCACATTCGCAGGGCGAACGATGAAACTGTTCCGAATGCCATCGTCCTCCCGCGCCTATCCGAAACCTTTGGAAGAAAAAGCCGATATCTATGCCCAAATGTTCCGTATGCTAAAGATGATCGAATGAAATCGATTATCAGGAAAGTCAATTGATTGAATCGGAACGCTGATCTTGAGTACTCATGATCAAGCCGATCACTTGATAGTAATTGGCTGTGCCCTGCGGAATATTGTTTCCTCGCAGATAAAAGTTATAAAACCGATGTTGTATTTCCCCCAATTGAGTGCTGTACATATCATCCCAATATCGGCGCGTTTCTTTATAAAGCGCCATCACCCGGGGATCGATCCGTTCGATGAGTTCCCGATATCGATCTTCCGAAAGATTGTTGCGCGCATTGGATAATACATACGGCAATATCTCAAAATAGCCTTCGAAACGCATCTGCGGATTATCCGATTGAGTCGTGATGAGAAACGCATA
>CAMTOW010000203.1 GCA_947074245.1 uncultured Bacteroidales bacterium
TAATTGCCTCTTTTTGTTATTCGTATATAATTCGTTTTGCATACTTATCGCATTCGATATGATTTAATTAATAATACATTTCAAATGAAAGAATAGTTTCATTTTATGGGTTAATTATAACGTATAATTGTTGCGTATTTTTAAAGAACCATAACATCACCAATAAGCAGTCATAATGATAAACTTTTTAAAAAAATAGGTTGTTATCCTTGAAAATTTGAATCCGTTATTAAATCAATAAATATTACAGCTTATGAAAAAGAGTTTATCAGTGCTGTCTATTGTTTTAGTTTTTAGTGCATTCTTGTTTTCGGGGAGTATGTATGCTCAGTCCGGATATGGTAGTGCACAACAAAAGACAGAATTAAAAGTATTGTCTCCGGAAAATGAAAGAGACTCTGTTATTATTGAAGTCTTCAAGCAAAATGCTCCTCAACGATTCAATGTTGCGGGTATTCCGCGTTTTGCTCTGATTGGAAAAGAACATAAGTACTACATGGGTGTAGGTGGTTATGTAAAAGGAACCGCTTCATTCGACTTCAAAAATCCGATTACCAATCCGATTTATTTTACAACGAGTTCCATTCCGATGGATCAATCCAAAGGAAATGGTGGTTTGTATCAGATGAGTGCGCAGACAAGTAATTTATTCTTCAATTTTGTCGCTCTTCCGGGATCAAAATATCAGGTTGGTGGATATATTAATTTCAATATGGCGGGTGATAACTACGGTTTTGACTTGCAATATGCGTATTTAACAATAGCTGGTTTTACGATTGGATATAATTTTACGATGTTCTGTGATCAGGCTGCAGTTCCTCCAACCATCGACCAGGAAGGACCTAGTTCTCTCCCTGCCGTTCAGAATACGTTGATGAACTACGTTTATTCTAAAAAACATTGGAGTTTTGCAGTCGGTGCTGAGATGCCGATGACTAGTATCACAAATAATAAATACAATGAATATGTGAATCAACGCGCGCCGGCAATTCCGTTCTATGTACAATACAAGAGCAATAACGGTAGTACGGTTCGCTTCAGTGGTCTATGGCGGAATATGCAATACCGCAACCTGATGAAAGATAAAAATCATAATCAGATGGGTTGGGGTGTGCAGTTGTCTGGTACAGTGAATACTCCTTACAACTTTACATTCTATTATCAGGGTGTTTATGGGAAAGGGATTGCGAACTTTATTCAGGACGTTTCCGGTTTAGGTCTTGATTTGGTTCCAGATAATAGCTCGAAAAGCGGTAAAATGAAAGCAGTAGAATTATGGGGTGCATATTGCGGCATTCAGTATAATTTTACGAAAAACTTGTTCTGTAGCCATACATATAGCCAGGTTCGTGATTACGCAGACCGCTATCCGGATGGATCTACGGCTTGGGGCGATCAATATAAATATGCTCAATATATCGTCAATAATATTTTCTGGAGCGTAACTCCAACAGTTCAAGTTGGGGCTGAATATATTTGGGGTAGAAGAGCTAATATGGACGGAACGAAACGTAATGATAATCGTGTGCAAGCAATGGTTCAGTTTAATTTCTAATAAATTAGCTTGAGATAATAACGGAGCGATTTTAATAAATGAAAAAAGGCATTCCCGAATGGAATGCCTTTTTGTTTATCGTTCAATCGTATGGAGTGTTCTCCTGATTCGTTCTCGTACTGTCAAGCCGGTACTGTCTACGGGGCTGGTACGTGCCGACTTCGTCAGATCTTTAAATTTCGGTTTACACAATCTGAATTTGAAATCATCCATGTTTCCTTTTATATTGACACCCATTTTAAAAGGTATCGGGGAGTCTAATAACGATACATGATAGTCATAAGTCATGTCTATATTGTGTTTCCCTCCGACGGCTGCCAGATAACGATCCATACGGATTAGGAATGGAAAGATCTCAATCTGTCCTTTATTGACCAAAAGATCTACCGATACGCTGTCGATCACGTTTTTGTCTTTGTTTTTGAATCGCAACATTTTTGAAATTTCGGCGAAAGTTTCTCCGTCCATCAATACCAAAGAGTCTCCACGAACATGTGCTGCCGCTTGAATGGTTGGGATATCCGGCATCATATCTTGTTTAAGCTGGGCTTCAGCTGCGATTCTGAAGTTTACTTTACCGTCTAATGATCGAAGCATCGGAACCAATGTATCTAGTGCCGGCATAGCTTCAATGAGGCGTCCAACTTGAATGTCATTCATTTTTAAATCAAAACCGGTATATGCCGATTCCGGATTGACAGCTTTATAGACCATTGTCGTACTCATGTCTGCTGCTAAAGTATGAAGTTGCAGATCCGACAGTTCTATACTTTGGTTGCGTATGGTCATATCGCCTAGAATATTGGTGATATCGAGATTCCCGAATTTTACATGTCCGATATCAGTACTTAATGTGAAATCAACATTCGAAGGAATAACAAAGACACTTACATCTTCGTCGTTCGTAGCTTCTTTCGGCAAATCTGGTGTGGGTTGAGTATTCATAGAGTCTGTTTCCGCGACAGGAATCGATGAAGATGCTTTGATCAATTGATTGCAATCGATGTAATCAGACTGAACAGTCAGTTTTCCATAAAAGATATCGTTATTGAAAATCCCTCGGGTAAGATTTTCGATCGAACCGCTTAGCGTAAGGTTGGATTTACCGATAGAAATCGCCGCTCTGTTTAATAAGACACGATCCTCCTCTAGTGTGAGTTTTGAAGATGGCATATGAATCGGTAGAGGATAGAAAGCCGAATAAGCGTCGAAAGAATAAAATCCGATGGCTCCTGTCGAAACCCAATGTTTATCATGAGCGGTTCCTTTTCGCGTGATTAACGAAAACCCCGCGTTCTTTAAGTCTGCTCGATGTGACGGAGTGGCTGCGTAAATCGAATCGAATTGTAGTTCCGATCGGAATATGGCGATCTGCTTATCTCGCTCAGACGGACCTACGGCAATCGTCGCTTTCAAAGCTCCGGTATTACAAACGATACTGTCTTGAAGAATAAATGCGGTTTTTTTGAAACCGGAAGTCACTTGCATGCTCGCGATGGCAGTGGTGTCTTTTAGTGGAGATGTTTTTAGGTGCAATGCCATTTTTTCAATCTCTCCATGTCCTATTCTGCTCATTACGGTCAGTTTATCAAATCCGATGATCGCATTCAGAAGGTTGGTCCCTTGCAATATCGTTTTATCTTCAAGATTGGTTCCGAAACCAAATCCTGCATCTTGTAGGCTGAGCAGGAATGAGTCTTTTTCACTTTTCAAATAAAGATCAGGCGATTTCAGATATCCGTCTATTTTTAGTTTCCCCCAATCTTTTCTTTCGATATCCGAAATTCGGATTTTAGAGTTAAGTTTTGCTTCAAAAAGACCGCCTGTTTGCACGCCCTCTTCGAACGGAAATGTTTGAGCCAGTTCCGTGAAATTAATTTTCGCCTCCAATGTTGAGGTAACGGTCGGATCAGTCAGCGGTTTTTCAACCGATGCGGTCAAGTTAAGATGACTGGAAGCTCCTTCGAAAATAAATTTATTTACGATTAGATACGAACTGTCTTTCTGTTGGAGATCGATATGAGTTCTTAGATTCAAATCCAAGCGATCGATACCGTAAGGCATTCCTTTATATTGGATTTTTCCATGATCGATATCAGCGATCAAATCCAATACGGGCATTACTTCCTTTCCGTAAACCCCTTTTAAGGATCCTTCGATTTTTACGCTACCATCTGCTTTTACATCGACTGCTTCTTTTACGATCGATGTCGGAATGAGGTCTAATAAGGTTTTTAATGTTGGAACATGCATTCCAAAATGGAAATTCATATCGACACTGTGCGTCGTAGTGTCTGCAACGAAGCTTCCTAATCCGCCGAGTTTGATTCCGTTGATATCGAAAACGGTTTTATCCAATTGGAACGAATAGTTCGACAAATCGGCTTGTAATCGGGTTTGGAAAGTACAACCGGTATTATTGATAAGAGTCTTCCCTTCTTGCCAGAAAAGAATATTGGATGTTTCCATATCAATATCCAGATCATTGATTGTGGTAGAGAAAGCCCCTTTTAATGAAATATTCAGGTCCTTAATATTTCCGTAAATCTCTGTCTGACGATCGTCGAATGTCAAATTGGTATTCTTGAATTCGATTTTGCCGATTTCAATTGAAGGAGGTGTTGTTTCAGATGATGATGGCATACTGTCGTTTTGATCTGTCGAATCATTTGGAAGCGCTATGTCCCAGTTTGCTCTTCCTTCTTTATTGATATAGGCATATACGGATGCATTATCAAACAGAATACGATTGATCTTTACTTTATTTTGAGTGAAAAAAGCCAACGGACGCAATGTAACCAGTGCCTCATCGAAAGTCAATAAAGAATCTTGTTTCGTATATAAGGAATCGGTATGGATCGCTTTCGAAATCAAGGCACCGTGAGTCAGTCTTAATCCGAACTGAGGAAACGTGCTGAAGAAGGTTAAATCTACTTCCTTACAATCTACTTGTGCGTTCAAATATTCGGATGCTTGATCTACGACGATTGGTGTCAGCTTTTGAGGTGAAAACACAAAGTTGATCACAATGCTGATACTAAGGATGATAAACGCAAATAAAGATGCGAGTGTGATTAACGATATTTTTAAACATCGTTTTCTGAATGAAACATCTGTATTCTTCGGAGTCATGTATAATTATTATGATGTGATGAACAATGCAAATTAATGGTAATTATCTTGATGTTACAAATGTTGGTGTTTTCTCACGTAATTTTTTTAGGAAAAGAAGATTTTTAATAGAATAATTAAATGATAAAAACAGGCTTTGTGACTGAGTTCATCGCATAAATGGATGATTGGTTTTTCTATATTTTGAAAATAGATTCAGAATGTAGGTTTGAATTAAATATCTTATTGTTGTTATCCGGTTTTATTAACGCTTTTAATA
>CAMTOW010000204.1 GCA_947074245.1 uncultured Bacteroidales bacterium
ACACTAAGCTTAACACTCTTTCCCTACACGACGCTCTTCCGATCTGCAAAGCAATTTGAAGATTGTGGTTGCACGAGATTACATCTGGTAGATTTGGATGGTGCTGCGTCTAGTCATATTGTAAATTATAAAGTATTAGAGCAAATAGCCTCTAAGACTTCATTGGTTGTAGATTTTGGCGGAGGGTTAAAAAGTAATGAAGATGTAAAGATCGCTTTTGATTGACTCTTTATGTCTTGGCTGCCGGGATGGGTAGTCGTTACGGAGGTCTTAAGCAGCTAGATGGCGTAGGCCCGAATGGTGAAACTATCATGGATTATTCAATCTATGATGCTGTGAATGCAGGTTTTGGTAAAGTGGTTTTTGTAATCCGCGGTATCTTCGAACAAGACTTCAAAGAAAAAATCGTAAGTAAATATGAACAAATTATTCCTGTAGAGATCGTATTTCAGGAATTGGATAAATTGCCCGAAGGTTTCGCTTTGAATCCGGAAAGAACAAAACCATGGGGAACGAACCATGCTGTGTTGATGGCAAAAGATGTTATTAAAGAACCATTTGCCGTAATCAACGCCGATGATTTCTACGGACGTGAGAGCTTTAAAGTTCTTGCAGATTATTTGATCTCATTGACCGGCAAAAGCAATGATTACTGTATGATTGGTTACCGTCTGTGCAATACGCTTAGCGAAAGCGGCGCGGTAGCTCGTGGCGTTTGCGAAACGAATGCTGAAGAATTTTTGACAAGCGTAGTTGAGCGCACTCATATCGAGCGTATCGACGGCGTTATTAAATATAAAGATGAAAACGGTGAGTTTCATCCACTTCCGGAAAATGCTCCGGTTTCAATGAACATGTGGGGATTCACTCCGGATTACTTCACTCACTCCGAAGAATTTTTCAAAGTGTTCCTAAACGAGAATATCGATAATGTTAAGGCTGAATACTTCATCCCATTGATGGTGAATCATCTGATCCAAAACGGTACGGCTCGTGTTAAAGTTTTGGATACACCTTCTAAATGGTTTGGTGTTACTTATGCTGCCGATCGTCCGGAAGTAGTTGCGAAATTGCAGACTCTTGCAGATAACGGTACATACCCGACTCCTTTGTTTAAAAAATAAGAATCATCGCGTCGCATCACCTTCTTTATTAAGAAGAAAAGATGATGAATTTCGTTCCATTTAAAACGATCCGTTTTTGGTTGAACGATTGATTCACATCGCGTTGATAAAAGAAATTTTTCGGTTCCGTCTTGAAGAAAATCACCGATCGGATAGCCGGATAATTCTTTTCAAATCATACAAAACACCTTTCCGCTTTGATAATCATCAAGCAGAGAGGTGTTTTTTTATGATCTGATTATGAATCATACAATGATTCTAACCGATCTGATTGTATTTTAACCTAATATTCAATCAGCGATTTCACTCAATAAGAAGTGTCTTACTTCTTGGCGCGTAGATATTGCACTGGCCATTTTACGTCACTATGCAGATTCCCCGCTTTAGTCAGTCCGAAATACGGGTTCCGTAATAATTCACGACCTAAAAATACCAAATCCGCCATACCGGTTGATAATATCGATTCAGCTTGTTCCGGAGTGACATACATACCTACTGTCCCAGTCATGATATCCGTTTCCGATTTTATTCTTTGCGAAAATTTTAATTGATAGCCAAAGTCCACATTAATGCGGGCATTCGGCACTAAACCTCCGCTCGATACATCAATCAGATCCACATCAATCGTAGATAGTTCTTGAGCCAAAGCGATGCTTTGTTCGATATCCCAGCCGTTTTCGGTATAATCACTGGCTGATATTCTGACAAATAGCGGATAGTGAGCCGGAATCACATCACGGATTTTACGGGCAATCTCTTTAACGATCCGGATTCGATTCTCAAAACTACCTCCGTATTCATCGGTACGCGTGTTCGTCGTTTTCGAAAGAAATTCGTTCAGCAGGTAGCCGTGAGCCGCATGGATTTCAAACACACGATAACCAACCTTCAAGGCACGTTCGGCCGCAGCTACAAACGCATTTTCGATATCGATGATTTCATCTTTATTCAATTCATGCGGTTTTTCGTAATTTTCGTCAAAAGGAATCGGAGAGGGTGCTACCGTCTGCCAACCCCCTTTTTCCGGTGGAACCGGCCCGTCTCCGATCCAAGGAGTATAGGTGGATGCTTTTCTGCCGGCATGAGCCAACTGTATTCCGAATACGCAATCCTGAGTTTCCAGAAAATCGCAGATCCGTTTCAAGGGCACGATCTGATCGTCATTCCAAAGTCCAAGATCATTGGGGGATATTCTTCCTTCGGGCAATACCGCTGTCGCTTCCTGCATAATCAGCCCCACGTTTCCAACCGCACGGCTTCCATAATGAATCAGGTGCCAATCGTTGGCCATACCATCCGTCGCGGAATATTGACACATCGACGACATTACCAATCTGTTTTTTAATCGGACGCCTCGTAAGGAAACCGGTGAAAATAATAGTGACATAGCATTTTCTATTAAAATATGACTCCATTAAAACAATCCGGGTTTTCCGAAAGTTTAATCAAGACGGCATATCGTTTTTAAGAAGCCGCAACCCATCAACGGCTCAATAAGCCTTCTCATAAAACGGCGATACGCTTTATCTGATCCTATATAAAAAGAAAGCATCGTTCTCCGACCCATCCGATGATGGGGGAGAGCGATGCTTTTCTCGTTGTGAACAAATTGCCAAATCAACCCTTTGATGCCACAGAGTGTCGCAAGGGGTATTTTATTTAATTATAAGCCGTTTCGCCATGCTCATAAATATCAAGACCTTCCTCTTCGATACGTTTATTGACACGCATTCCCATCGTTATGTCGATTCCTTTGAATAGGATGAATCCTGTTCCGGCTCCCCACAACAAATATACAAGAGCGCCCAATGCCTGGATTCCGAAGAATTTAAAATCACCGCCGAAAAACAACCCACTTTCCGTTGCGAATAATCCCGTCAGGATCGTCCCCATCGTTCCGCAAACACCATGCACTGAAATCGCGCCTACCGGATCATCGATTTTCAAAACCTGGTCGATCAGGCTGACCGCCATCACCATGACGAGTCCGCAGATGATCCCGATACAGGCTGCCCCCGAGGCGCTGACAACGTCACATCCCGCTGTGATTCCTACAAGTCCCGCCAATACGCCGTTCAAACTCAGCGATAAGGATGGTTTGCCATAGCGCATCCATGCGTAAAGCAGTGCGGCGATACCTCCTGTTGCCGCCGAAATGTTGGTCGTCATGAACACATGCGATACGATTTCAGCGTTTTTTCCGGATATGCCCAATTGCGAGCACGGATTAAATCCGAACCATCCGAACCAAAGCACGAATACGCCGATCGTAGCCAGTGCCAGATTGTGTCCCGGAATCGCATATGTGCGTCCTTTGCGATATTTTCCGATACGAGGTCCTACTACCATCGCCCCCGCCAATGCAAGCCATCCGCCTAAAGAGTGTACGATCGCCGATCCTGCAAAATCATGAAATCCCAGTTCCGACAACCAGCCGCCACCCCAACCCCAATGTCCGGAGATGGGATAGATGATGGCGAAGATGCATACCGAATAGATCAGATACGCATGAAACTTAGTTCGCTCCGCCACGGCACCGGATACGATGGTCGCGGCCGTAGCCGAAAACATCGTTTGGAAAATCAAAAATGCGGTAGAGGGGATATCTCCGCTCCAACCCGCTGTGCCAAAAAAATCTATTTTACCAAATAAACCCCATTTAGAGGCACCAAACATCAATCCGAAGCCAAATGCCCAGAATAAAAGGCTTCCTACCGAAAAATCGAGTAGGTTTTTCATTAAGATATTGGCTGTATTCTTGGTTCGCGCAAATCCCGCTTCTACCATCGCGAAACCCGCCTGCATGATAAATACCAGCATCGCTCCAAGCAATACCCAAAGCGTATCCAAGGATGAAGCGATAGAAAGTAAATCCGATGCGTTTTCCGGTTTCATCGCAGTCGTTTCCGTTGCCTGCAATGTCGTTTCATAAACGAGTGTTAAGCTATCTGTCATCATGATTATCTGAATAGTTTGAGTTTATTTTTTGATGGGGTTTCATTCTCACTTGCATCCTGATCCGCCGCAGCGTTCGTTACTTCCGCCAGCACCTCTTCCGGTGTCGGATTATAGAGTGATACATCTCCTCGTTCTCCCGTGCGGATCCGATACGACTCGTCCACCGGAGATACGAAAATTCGTCCGTCGCCCACTTCTCCCGTCTGAGCGGCAATAAGAATGGCTTGCACTGTTTTTTCTACGTTGATGTTTCTCACTACGATCGTCAGCATGATTCGCTCAATGATGTCCGTGCCATATAACACTCCGCGATAAATCCGATCCTGACGCGATTTCCCGATGCCTCTCACTTCCGAGTAGGAGAACCATTCGATCCCAACGTCCAATAATGCTTCTTTGACTTCTTCGAATTTTGTTTTTCGAATGATAGCTTCAATCCTTTTCATTTCAACTTAAATAATTCATTATAGTAAGAAAATAATGTCTTGATTTATTTCTGCGATTTTCAAAAGGCTTCGTCCGGAAGACTCCATTTCGTCGCGATTTTGAGAATAAAGAAGAGAAAAGAGAAGAGGGGAACTTTGTTTTTGCGTGTACCGCATCACGATTTTATTGCTGACAAGAATCTTTTCGATACGAGTTTTTGATAGCATAAATCTGTTTTCAGGTGCAAATGTAAAACATTATGCAAAATAAACAAATATTAAAATAGAATTTTGTATTTCAATTTTGTTAGATGCCGGTATTTTGTTTGAGTCCGATTCGTAATCGTGGCAAAATGTTTTCTAAGCAGATTAATCGATACATTCAAGAATGGAAAAGCAGGAGAAGGAGAAGGAGAAGGAGAAGGAATAGGAATAGGA
>CAMTOW010000205.1 GCA_947074245.1 uncultured Bacteroidales bacterium
GTAGTTAACGTCTGCATCCAATAAGGCGCTACGTACATCTTTTAAGGTTTCGGCTACGTTGATTTAGGTGATGCGACCTTCAACCTTGAGTATTTTAAACGATCGCTATGATCTTTCACTAAGATTTTCAAACATAAGAAGTTAAGTATAAAAATTTCACGAAGCATTCCTGACCGCAGCTTTTGTGAACATCCAAAATTACAAAAAAATGATATAAAATCGCCTTTCCAGGCAGGAAAGGACAATTCAAAGCTCCGAAGGAATCAAATCTTTCGACTTTGCCAATTGGCATGGCGCATATAAAGATGAGATAAAAGCAACATTCCTCCCCAATAGACAATTTCGGAAACCCACACCACGGCGACCGGCATCTGCCAATAGAACGCGACCAGACTGACGAAGGCCATGTAGAAGAATAAGACGGCACATTCGATCCAAAGTGCCGATCGGGTATTGCCCGTACCAGACACGAACTGGAAATAAACCGAGCCCGGAGCTGCAAAAAAGTAACTTACGGTTAAAACCAGCAATGAAGGTACGGATGCCTGAATCAAGGTGATATCTTCGGTGTAAATATGCATAATCAAACCCGGAACAAGGAATATGATGATGATCAGCGGAAGAACAAACCAAAAACATTGAGCCATAATACGACGCACCAGCTTGGGCACTTCCGAGGCAAATCCTTCTCCCATAATGTTACTGACTAAAGTATTGGCCGTAGTTCCATAGGCGCTTACCGGCATAAAAAGCATCGTCGAAACGCTACGGACAATATTGGAGATTGCCAGCGAGCGTTCACCCAAATGCTCGGTTGCTACAAAGAACAAGAACCAGGTACCTACGGCTACGAAATATTGGATCATCGTCCATACCGACACGTTCAAGATGTGCGGAAGTTGACGCATATTATAAGTTGTCCGCTGAAAAAATCCATATCTCCGAAGATTCGCATAACGGAGCGTATAAAAAATAAAGAAGAGAACCGAAGCGAACTCAGCGATTACACTTGCAATGGCTGCACCTTCAATCCCCATCGCGGGGAAACCAAATTTGCCGAAAACCATCACGTAATCCAGAAAAATATTCACGACTGCCATTACGATAGCCGAAATGGTAAGAGCCCGTGTACTGGTGATCCCGACGAAAAACGCACGAAACATCACATTGAGATACGCAAAAAAGATTCCATACATACGCCAGTCCAGAAAACGAATCGTCGCATCACAGACGGACGATGATTTGATCATCATCGATAACAGGGGCGAAACATACAGGCGTGTTCCGAAAAGCACAAGAGCACCGAATAATAAAAGAAACAGGACTCCCTGTATAAAAATCGGAGCGATCTCATCGTAGCGATTCTCTCCGTTTCGACGTCCGATCAAAATCTGAGCACCGGTGCTAAACCCGAAACCTAACATGAATATAGCCAGATAGAAAACGCCGCCCAAAGCAGAAGCCCCGAGTTCGATCTCTCCTACGCGCCCGAGAAAGGCGGTATCGGTGATATTAATAATGTTTTGAGCCAAAAGACTCAACATGATCGGATAGGAAACATCCCATATTTTACGGTGTGAATACATAGCGTATGAAATAAAAAAACCCATTCGGAAAGGAATGGGTATATGAAAAACTAGTAAAGAACGGTTTAACGGATAATACGGTTCGTAGCCGTATCCGGGAACACAACAGACGGTTGAAAAGTTTTCGCCTCTTCAAAGTCCATGATCGCATAAGAGATGATGATAACAATATCCCCCGGTTGTACCAAACGTGCTGCGGCACCATTGAGACAAACCACACCCGATCCGCGTTCACCTTTGATCACATAGGTTTCTAATCGCGCGCCGTTGTTGTTGTTTACAATCGCCACTTTCTCGTTCGGAAGAATATTGGCAGCTTCCAGCAGTTCTTCGTCTATGGTTATGCTGCCGATATAGTTCAAATCCGCCTGGGTCACAGTGACACGGTGGATCTTTGATTTCATAACTTCTATCTGCATGACAGGTTATTGTTTGTTTTTATAGATGATATTATCAATTAAACGGACCTCCCCGCAATATACGGTGATACATCCGACAATGTATTCAGATTCATCCCACGAAGATACGGGTTGCATTGTATCGCCATCTACGATCTCAAAATATTCCGTCTCAAGCGCAGGCACTTCATTGATTGCCATCACGACTGCTTTAGCCGTTTCGGATACAGATTGCTCGTCGATTAGATCGCGACTGGCAAAAAGGGCTCGTGAGATAGCCACTGCATCTTCTTTCTGCTGAGGAGTCAATCGCATATTACGGCTGCTGAGAGCGAGTCCGCTTTCTTCACGAACGATCGGAACCTGAATAATCTGAACAGGAGAGTTCAATTGACGCACCATCTCCCGGATTATTGCTACTTGCTGAAAGTCTTTCTCTCCGAAATAAGCCACATCGGGTGTAACCATATCAAAAAGTTTACTAACAACTTGCGCAACACCGTTAAAATGACCGGGACGCATTTTTCCTTCCATAACTCTATCCAGCACTCCAAAATCAAAGACGCGGGTGTCCGTTTCAGGATACATTTCCGCAACCTCAGGCATAAAGACGATATCACATCCGACTGATTGAAGCAATTCGCAGTCCGTTTCGGGAGTTCGGGGATATTTCACCAAATCTTCAGGATTATTGAATTGAGTCGGATTCACAAATATGCTGACTACGCAAATGTCGTTTTCTGCTTTGCATTGTTCGACCAAATGAAGATGACCGGCGTGTAATGCGCCCATTGTTGGGACGAAACCGACCTTCTTACCGGCAGCTTTCGCTTGTGTAATTTCGCTCTGTAAATCAGCTATTTTATTAATTGTTTTCATAAAGGCTTTATAAAAATCGGTGCAAAATAAAGAAATAAAAATCAAACCATAGGTATATAATATGAAAAATAAACGTATGAACGGCGGCTTTTTGATTTTTGAATGAAATATCGAACCGACACGTTTGGTTTTAGCGTTTTTTAATAGATCATTTCAACTGCGAAATAAGAGCCTTCACAGAAAATGAGAGGCTTATGAACAGGGGCAAATAACAAAATGATGGTTAAAAAACATTTCCGGTTTCGATGTAACGTATTTTAGTAGCAGGAAACATAGAAATGAAGCGTATTTTTTTTATTATCTTTGCATAACTAAATTTTTGAGACATAAGAGGAACAATCATGATGAAAGCCACCAAGGTATTATACATTACTTCTGAAATCACTCCTTATCTTCCGGAGAGTGAGATTTCAACAATCAGTAGATATCTCCCTCAGGGAATTCAGGAAAGAGGCCGAGAAATACGCACATTCATGCCAAAATACGGCAATATAAATGAACGACGCAATCAGCTTCATGAGGTAATCCGTCTATCGGGTATGAACCTGATCATTGACGACACTGACCACCCGCTTATCATCAAGGTCGCATCCATCCAGGCGGCCCGCATGCAGGTTTATTTCATTGACAATGATGATTATTTCCAGCGTAAAGCTACTTTTACGGCTGAGGACGGTACTGAATTCGCAGATAACGACGAACGAAGCATTTTCTTCGTGCGCGGCGTTATGGAAACTGTAAAGAAACTGCGTTGGGTTCCGGATATTATTCATTGCCATGGCTGGATGACCGCATTGACGCCGCTTTACATCAAAAAAGCTTATGCTGACGATCCGTCATTCCGTAACTCGAAGATCGTTTATTCGGTTTACGATGATGACTTTAAACAATCCTTCCCTGAAAACTTCTCGGAAAAACTTTATCTGGACGGTATCGAAGCTTCTGATATCGAAGCAATCAAAAATCAAAATGTCAGTTTTGCCGACCTGACAAAATTGGCTATGAAATATAGTGATGGCGTAATTCAGGGTAGTGAAGCGATCAATCAAGACGTTTTACAAGCAGCCCAAAACAGCGGATTGCCACTATTGACTTATCAAAACCCAGACAATTACATTGATGCTTACAACGACTTCTATGATGTCGTTTGGGAAAACGCGAATAAATAACGTTGATTTATGAAACTAAACTCATTTCTCATGTTGGCCATCGGTCTGCTGCTATTTTCATGCACAGACGATTTATCTAACATAGGATCCAGTGTCCGTCCCGGCGGAGATGATCTGACTTTTAAAAGCGCTACTTTCAATCTTACATCAAGCACATTTCTTGCGGATTCAGTTTATATCCGTACTCCTAATCCGCTTTTAGGAGAAGTTACTGATAAATTCTACGGTACCATACGTGCAGATTATGCGGCTCAGTTTTATTGCGAGCCGGGTTTCAATTTCGACGTCGTCAATTCAAGTGACTCCGTTTTATTCAGCCTGAACAGCAAAGAAGATTCGTTGATGAACAATCGTCTTGATTCGGCTGTCTTGAAAATATACTACAATAATTATGTGGGAGATTCTGTAACTCCGATGGCCGTTACGGCATACCGAATTCAGGAAACACTCCCTAAAAACTTCTATTCGAACATCGACTTCACTCCTTATGTGACACCGATGGTATCGTTGGGAACCGCAGCATATACAGGAAAAGATCTTACTGTAAGCGACTCGATTCGCGAAGATCAATATTATGTGCCGACGGTCAACATCAAATTGGAAGATGCTTTTGCTCAAAGTTTCTTGGATGCAGTGCGCAACGATTCTACGATCTTTGCAAACCAAGCTAATTTTCAAAAATTCTTCTCCGGACTATATCTGAAAAATACATTTGGAGACGGAACGATGCTTCAAGTTGCAGGAACCAGCATTTACTTCTATTATCGCACTTATCACGATCGTAAACCTGGTGGAGACAAATTGGTAGGGCATGACGGTAAAGACAGTTCTTATGTGGCAAGAGATCGGACGAGCGTCGAGT
>CAMTOW010000206.1 GCA_947074245.1 uncultured Bacteroidales bacterium
AATGTTTTGCCAAGCGTTCAATATCTCTACTGTCTTATCGGCATGTCTGCTATCGGGAGAATATTACAAAGGAATATTTCCGTGTTTTTTCGGAGGATTCGTTACCGATTTGTTTTTGGTCATCTCCAAAGCCTGAATCAATTTGAATCGGGTCTGTTTCGGAAGGATGATCTCATCAATGTATCCCAGTTCGGCAACACGATACGGATTTGCGAAATTCTCTTTATAGTCCGCAATCGCTTTCTGTTTAGTTTCCTCGTCTGCGTTTCTGTAAAGGATATTCACCGCTCCGTCAGCTCCCATCACGGCGATCTCGGCTGTCGGATAACACAAGTTCACGTCTGCGCCGGTCTGTTTGCTCGACATTACGATGTACGCGCCTCCATAAGCTTTGCGCGTGATCAATGTGATCTTCGGTACGGTCGCTTCGGCGAATGCGTATACGATTTTCGCTCCGTGACGGATGATTCCGTTATGCTCCTGAATCGTTCCCGGCAAGAATCCCGGTACGTCTTCAAATGTGATAAGCGGAATGTTGAAACAGTCGCAGAAACGGATAAAACGAGATGCTTTGTCCGATGCGTCGATATCCAATACTCCGGCCAGGTAATTCGGCTGATTGGCTACGATACCTACCGATTTACCTCCCAATCGGGCAAAACCGATCACGATATTCTTAGCGAATCCGGCATGTACCTCATAGAAATAGTTATCATCCACTACCGATTCGATCAGTTCGATGATATCGTATGGCATGTTCGGATCGTCCGGAATCAACGACATCAGGCGCTCGTCCTCACGGCGGATATCATCCGTACACGTGTTTTTCGGAGCATCCTCCATATTATTCGAAGGCAGGAAGCTCAGCAACTCGCGAATTCCCATAAGCACTTCCTCTTCCGTATTCCCCATGAAGTGAGACACGCCGCTCTTGCTGCTGTGAGTCTGAGCTCCACCGAGTTCCTCTTTCGTTACCGCTTCATGCGTTACGGTTTTCACCACATCCGGTCCGGTTACGAACATATGGCTCTTCTCTTTCACCATAAAGATGAAGTCAGTCAACGCCGGAGAGTAGCAAGCGCCGCCGGCACAAGGTCCTAAGATGGCTGAGATCTGCGGGATCACACCCGAAGCCATTGTGTTCTGATAAAAGATATTGGCATATCCCGTCAGCGATTCTACTCCTTCTTGAATACGAGCGCCTCCCGAATCGTTCAATGCGATTACCGGAGCTCCGTTTTTAAGTGCCATCTCCTGCACTTTCACGATTTTCCCGGCATTGGCCATACTCAGCGATCCGCCGTATACGGTAAAATCATAAGCATATACATAAACCAGACGTCCGTCGATCGTTCCGTATCCCGATACCACTCCGTCTCCGGCGATCTTCGTTTTGTCCATCCCGAAGTTCGTGCAACGGTGTGTTACGAATTTATCCAGTTCGCAGAACGAACCCTTATCCAAAAGGGTGTCGATACGCTCGCGCGCGGTCAGTTTCCCCTGTTCACGTTGTTTCTGCAATTTGTCAAGACCTCCGCCAAGCGAAGCTTCTTTGTCTTTCAGTTCAAACTCTTTATATTTCTGGTTATTATCCATGTCTTTTCGTTTTTAATTAATACGTTGCGTCGGGGATTGTTTAAACCGCGCTGTCTAGATCCAGTCTTACCAAAATCTGGTCGCCGTTTACGGCATCTCCTTCCTGTACGCAGATCTCTTTGATCGTACAGTCGGATGATACCTTATAGTTGCTCTGCATCTTCATTGCTTCGATTACAAGCACCGTGTCTCCCGATTTGACGATATCGCCCTCTTTCACAAGTATTTTCACCACTTTACCCGGCATAGGTGATGAGATTTTATCATCTTGGCTCTCATCCTCTTTTTTACGCATGCGCAGATATTTGGCCTGTGTATCGATGATATCTACATCAAACGACGAAAAATGCGTGTTGACTTTGTATTTTTTGCCCATTTCCGAACGGATCAGTTCGGCGTTATATGATTTTCCTTCATGCAGGATCGAACAAACTCCGTTTTCAGTCATTACGATATCCACATCCAATACTTTTCCGTCGATCGTAAGCTGTACTTTGTTACCCTCTTTCGAAACCAGTTCGATATTGGCAACTCTTTTTCCGATATGTACTTCCATATACTTTCTTTAAATTCTTAATACTCCTTTCTGACGTCCGAACTCTCTCCAACGGCTGATTGGGCTGTTATCGTCCGATTTACTGCCCGAAGTATTTTCCTCCAGGTTCATCAGATAATCGATATAAGCGGCCATAATCGCTACATCCTCGGTCTCTTGCAGTCCGTCTGTTTCCTCCTGCAACAAGAAGTCGGTATTTTTGGCAATGAAACCTGTATCGTAATGCCCTTCTACGAAGTCTGGAGTATCCATGATCCGTCGCAGATAAGAAATATTGTTTTTCACTCCCGTGATTTTGTATTCATGCAATACACGACGCATACGTTCGATGGCATATTCGCGAGTAGTCGCCCAAACGATCAGCTTACCGATCATCGGGTCATAATGTACCGGAATTTCATATCCTTCATAGACATAACTGTCCAGACGCACCCCGATTCCCTGCGGTTCGGTGATCTGTTTGATCACACCCGGCGATGGCATGAAGTTGAAAGAAGTATCCTCCGCACAGATACGACACTCAATTGCGTGACCGCGCTGTACGATATCCTCCTGTTTGTAACGCAATGGTAATCCGTTGGCGATGTTGATCATCTCTTTCACCAGATCCACACCCAAAACCTCTTCCGTAATCGGATGTTCTACCTGCAATCGGGTATTCATTTCCAGGAAGTAATAATTTCGGTTGCAGTCTACCAGAAACTCGATTGTTCCGGCTCCTACATAGTTTACGGCTTTTGCTGCCGCTACCGCTGCGTCACCCATCTCCTTACGAAGCTCCGGAGTGATAAAGCAAGATGGAGATTCCTCTACGATCTTCTGGTTACGGCGCTGTACCGAGCATTCACGTTCGCATAGATGAATCACGTTTCCGTGCTTGTCACCCAGAATCTGAAATTCGATGTGATGCGGCTCTTCAACAAACTTTTCGATATATACCGTATCGTCTCCGAATGATGAGAGTGATTCCGATTTCGCTGTCGTATAAGCTTCAGCTACCTCTTCCTCCTTATATATAAGGCGCATTCCTTTTCCGCCTCCTCCGGCCGAAGCTTTCAGCATCACCGGAAAACCGATCTGTTTAGCCACTTCATGCGCCTCTTCAAGGCTCTTTAGGGGCTCTTTCGTTCCCGGAACCACCGGTACGCCTGCCGCGATCATCTTGATACGTGCCGAGATTTTATCTCCCATCATATCCATCGTTTCGCCGTTCGGCCCGATAAACTCGATTCCTTCTGCCGCACAACGCGACGCGAACGTTGAGTTTTCAGATAAGAAGCCATATCCTGGATGGATGGCGTCTGCTCCATATTGCTTAGCCACGGATAGGATCTTATCGATACATAGATAACTTTCCTTCGAGGCTGCCGGTCCGATGCAATAAGCCTCATCTGCATAAGCAACATGTTTAGAAGTTCTGTCTGCTTCCGAAAAAACAGCGATTGTCGCAATACCCATTTCCTTGCAAGAACGCATTACACGCAATGCGATCTCACCACGGTTTGCTACTAATACCTTTTTTATCATACTTACATACGTTTAATTAATACCTCCGCATCGATGTTTTTTTAATAACAACACACACCGATACCGCCGCGAATGCACTCAAGGCATGCGACTCTTATGAGTTTTCATGGTAGTCTTTATTTTTTATTCACCGGATAAGATTGCGTCTTTTACAATCTTATTGGTACTTTTGCATCCGATCCTAACCCACGAGTGATCCGACGCGATATTCGCAGACTTGGCCGGTCTTCTGACTTGCTTACGATCCCGAGGCCTTCCCGAATGATAAGATTCAGTGGCATAGTAGATTTCAGGATGTTTGGTGTAGCTTACAGCAGCGGGACTGTCCGGGATTTTCACCCGATTCCCGTTTAATCATCCTCATCGGTTGATGAGCGATGAACCAAATCGACAGGCAAAATTAAAAAAAAAACTTAATCCGGATACTTTACTGCCCATTTTATTGCTCACTTCTTAAATTTATGCGCAAAAACAATTGTATTTACGATGGAAAATAAAGGGTATGTACATATTTATACAGGCAATGGAAAAGGTAAGACAACCGCTGCGATAGGTGTTGCCGTGCGAATGCTCTTCTGCGGAAAGAGCGTTTATATGGGCCAATTCGTTAAAAGCATCCGCTATAATGAGGCCCGACTCGATGAGATATTCCCTCGTTTCACCATCGAACAGTTCGGTTCCGGTTGTTGGATCTACTCCGAACCGACTCCTCTCGACAAAGAATTGGCGATAAAAGGCTATCAGAAAGTCTTGGAACTGGCTCGCAAAGGAGAATTTGACCTGCTTATTCTCGACGAACTCAATATCGCCCTTCATTATAATCTATTAGAAGTCGACGACATCATCCGATTGATACGTGAAAAACATCCGACTACCGAACTGATCATTACAGGTCGCTATGCGCCCCGGACTTTGATCGACGAGGCGGATCTTGTCACGGAAATGAAAGAAATCAAACATTATTATACGATGGGCGTGCCCGCTCGCGAAGGGATTGAACGATAATTCGATTTATTTTCGATCCAAAGTGATTGGATTTCAAGGCAAATAACGTATATTTGCGCCCAACAAATTATTTACAAACAATTTAATTAATTTCAAAATGGCTACAAAGATCAGATTACAACGTCATGGTCGTAAAAATTACGCATTCTATCAAATCGTAATTGCAGATAGCAAAGC
>CAMTOW010000207.1 GCA_947074245.1 uncultured Bacteroidales bacterium
AATCGGTAACGCATTCCTTTTTCTCGCGTCGCGAAATAGAATACCACCGGTTTGGCCATACGAGATGCAATCAGAAACGGTCCGGATGGAAAATTAGCTTCGGCTCCTAAAAAACAGGCTGATTGTTTTTTCGAATCATTCAGGTAACGGTCTCCTTGAAAACACACGTATTCGCCCGCGTCAAGAATGTTCTTTATTTTAAATATCGTTTCAAACGAGTCATTATTGACTGGTATGATCTTATATGATTTACCCTGATTCGATCGAATCGCCTCTTTTATTTTCTCATATTCGGCGTCAAACATGACGATGTTTATCTTATCGCCGTAACTGCCGAAAAAACTGGATCCGATTTCCCATGCGCCCACGTGTGCGCCGATCATTACAACTCCGGTATTACGGTCGAGCACCTCCAGAAAACGTTCATAATCATCAAACGCAAAACTGTATTTGTCAGACATTCCGTTCGTGATAGCGATTTTATCGATCAGAGTTTGTCCGAACGTGTAGTAATGGGAATAAACTTTCAGAAGTGATTTCAAAAAAGAATACCCCGATATCCTCCGGTTATAATACCAGATGGCACGTGTTGCTTTGGGGGCGAAAGGGATGAAATAAACGACCACGAGAGCCAGAAACAGATATGCGAAACGGATTCCCGTCTTTCTGATCAGAAAGACAAAGAACCGGTGCCCGAAAGCACCTCCCCGCGATCTGGCGTCCCAGTCTTTTTTATTTTCCCGCTTTTTCATTCTGTTTGCGTTCGATCAGATTGATAAAATCGCTGAATGTAACGATCCCTACGAAATCTGACGCGGTAAGCGTCACCCCGAAGTTCTGATCTACCAATACCACCACGTCTACCAGATCAAGACTATCTAGACCCAACGTATCCTTCAAAGATGATTCCGGCGTGATTTGATCCGCATCCACTTCAAATTCTTCCGCTAGCACTGCGATAATCTGTTCTGTCAATTCTTTATTATCCATAGGTTTATTTTACTTTTCGTATGATTAGTGTTGAGTTAGTTCCCCCGAATCCGAATGAGTTCGATAAGAAGGTGTCGAATTCATGTTCTATTCGCTGGTTCGGGATGTTTAGTTGTGAGGAGATCTCGTCTCCTTCTTCATAATTGATATTCGGTGCGATGAAGTCATGCTGCATCATCAGGGTCGAGTAGATCACCTCGCTCGCGCCCGCCATCCACATCTCATGTCCGGTCATGGACTTGGTCGATGCCACATACGGCTTGCTTTCTCCGAATACGTTCAGAATCGCCTGCGCTTCATTATAATCTCCGATTGGTGTCGAAGTTGCGTGTGCGTTCACATATGCGATTTCCGAAGGATCGATACCTGCGTCCCGGATCGCCATCTCCAGCGATCGACGCGGACCGTCTACGTTCGGTACCGAAATATGATCTCCGTTCGATGAAAATCCATAGCCGATGATTTCTGCCAATATCGGTGCTCCGCGTTTCACGGCCGACTCATAGCTCTCAATTACGAGCGATGCGGCTCCGCCACTCGGCACAAGACCGTCCCGTCCTTTGTCGAACGGACGCGATGCTCTCTGGGGTTCATCTTCGCGAGCCGAAAAAGCGCCTAAACCATCGAAACTGCCAACCGAATATGCGTTTACTTCTTGAGCGCCTCCGCACAATACACAATCCTGCAATCCCTGTTTTACAAGCAGGTAAGCCATCCCGATCGCGTGCGAACCGCTTGCGCAGGCTCCCGATACCGTAAAGTTGATCCCTCTCAGATTAAAAATAACCGAAAGGTTCATCGTTACCGTCGAGTTCATGGCCTGAAAGATATTTCCGGATCCAACTAGGGCGGTATTCTTTTTTTCGCGAATGATATCGACTCCGTTGATAACCGGTTCTGCACTGCTGTCGTTTCCGTATAGGATTCCCACTTCGTTGTTCGCCAGGAATTCTTCCGTTATTCCGGCATTTTTAAAAGCTTCTAATGTAGCGATATAAGCATAAGCGCCCTGTTCGGGCAAACAGATCCTCTTCCGACGATCCAATATTTTTTTCAGGTCTGGTTTCGGAATCATGCCGGTCAACGCAGAGCGATATCCCATCTCTTTACGTGCCGGATCGTATCCGATTCCGGACACACCGTTGTATAATGAATTTTTTACCTCATCAAGATTCGTACCGATACAGGAATAAATTCCCATTCCCGTTATAACAACTCTTCTGGACATATATAAGCTGATTATGTGTATAAGCCACCATTGATTGAAATCACTTCTCCTGTAATGTAGGATGCTTTTTCCGAAGCCAGGAATGCGACAAGGTCCGCTACCTCTTCCGCCTCTCCGAATCGTCCCATCGGAACAAGCTTTTTCAGTTCGGCCTCATTCAGTCCGTCCAGCATTTCCGTACGGATAAATCCGGGTGCCACCGCGTTTACGGTCACTCCTTTTCGGGCAATTTCCTGCGATAAAGCTTTTGTAGCGGCAATCAGACCGCCTTTCGCTGCGGAATAATTAACCTGCCCCGGCATCCCTTTTATCCCCGAAAGCGATACGATATTGATGATTCGCCCGAAACGCTTCACCAACATGTTTTTCAACAAAGGTTGGGTAACCTGAAAGAACCCGTTCAGGTGAGTGTTCAATACGCCCGCCCATTCTGCCGATTCCATCCAGATCATCAGGTTATCTTTCCGTATTCCGGCATTATTGATGCATACTGCGATATAATCGTCAGGATGTTGTTCGTGCCATCCGTTCAAAGCCGATGCTACGGCTTCCTGATCCGAAACGTCAAAGCGGATGAGTTCTCCGTCCGAACCGAGTTCTCGGATCTGACGTAATGTATTTTCGGCTTCTGCCGTATTGGATACATAGTTGACAAGAATAGGATATCCCATACTTGCCAAACGCAGACTGATCGCTCTTCCAATTCCCCGGCTACCGCCCGTTACCAATGCATATTTCATAATATATTCAACTCCTTGTTCTTCAAATAATCCATTACGGCCGACATATCTTTATACATAGGCAAGTCTTCTTTTATCGTCGGCGTAATAGTACGAATCTCATCATACAATGCCTTTGATCCGGTCGATAGTTCTTCATAAATACCCAGACAATCTACCGCCTGCGCCAGTGCGATATGCCCGATGCTCAATACTTGGAATGCGTTCTCAATCACCTTTCTGGTCAGCAAAGCTGAATTTGTACCCATACTCACGATATCTTGATTGTCATTATTGCATGAGATACTGTGCACATACATTGGCATCGACAAAGTCTGGCATTCGGCTGTCGTCGATGTAGCGGTAAACTGAAGCGCCTGCATCCCGTAATTCAATCCCAATACTTCCGTATTCAAAAACGGAGGCAACATTCCGTTGATCCGTTCATTAAACAGATAATTGAGCTGTCTTTCCACCAACATAGACAGACGCGTTGTAGCAATTTTCAGTTTATCCATCTCAAGCGATACATAATCTCCGTGGAAATTACCGCCGTGATAAACGAATTCGGTGTCAGGATCCACGATCGGATTGTCGTCAACAGAATTCAGTTCCGCTTCCAATACTTTTTCCGAATTGAGAATCGTATCCAGAATCGGCCCTAAGATCTGAGGGACGCAACGCAACGAATAGTATGGTTGTACTTTATGCTGAAATACCGTTTCCTCTTGTTTATGGTATAGCTTCTCTTCTCTTTTAAGCAAACGTCGACTGTCTTTCGACAACTCGCGCATCTGAGCGGCGATGTGTCGCTGTCCGTAATGATGCTTTACATCATTCAGTTCTGCTGCCATGAAATCGTCATACGAAGAAGCGATCTCGTTCAACATCACCGATGCCCGCACCGCGTGCTCCAACAAATTTCTTGCTTGAATCAGATTTACCATCCCGATTCCGGTCATAACGGCCGTACCGTTCACAACCGCCAATCCTTCCCGGATATACATATGAAGCGGTTGAAGGTCGTTTTCGCGCAACACTTCTGCGGTAGATCGCTTTTCGCCTTTGTAGAAAACTTCTCCCTCTCCGATCAATGCGAGCGCGAGATGTGATAACTGAACAAGGTCTCCGCTGGCACCTACACTTCCATGCTCCGGAATATAAGGATAGATTCCTCGATTGATAAACTCGACGAGCAGACGCACCACGTCCGGATGAACCCCCGATTTTCCCTGCACAAAAGTTTGCAATCGGGCGATCATGGCCGCTTTGACATATATTTCAGAGAGAGGTTGCCCCATTCCGCACGAATGGCTTCGAATGATGTTATATTGAAGGTCATTCAGTTTTTCATCGGCTATGCGATATTGAGCCATCGGCCCGAAACCGGTATTTATTCCATAGATGATTTTGTCTTTCGAATATCCTTTTAAGAACTCAAAACAGCACTTTACTTTATCAATCTGTGCTTCTTCTACATACAATAACGTGCCATTCAGCAACTTGCGCAAATGTGTAATATCCATATTAATTTGACCTTATATCGCGATAAGGATAAAGATGAGTTCGTTCGACTGGTTCTGAACAAGACCTGTTTCTAGAAAAGAGCCTTTTCAGAGGTCATATTTTATTTAAGGTCACAAATTTAGTTATTTCTGATATTATCAACAATCACAAATATTCTTATTCTGTAAACTATACAGATATTTACCATCTCAATTCATTATTTTTTAATAATATCTGTATCTTTTTGTGATCCAACATTAAAATACGCCGCTTTGCCTGTTTTTTACGATTCGATAGAAATCAGATTGTTTCGAATTTCGATTTGAATGACACAGACTTACAAGAGGTAGATCGGAAGAGCACACGTCTGAACTCCAGTCACTCCGGAGAATCTCG
>CAMTOW010000208.1 GCA_947074245.1 uncultured Bacteroidales bacterium
ACGAGATTCTCCGGAGTGACTGGAGTTCAGACGTGTGCTCTTCCGATCTCTCCGCAACTTTTATACCGCTTTGGATTATTATATCCCAGACAGATATGATGAAGGATATGGTATATCGACAAAAGGTATCGACTTTGCCCACGCCAACGGATTCACATTGGTAATTGCTCTAGACTGTGGCATCAAAGCCATTGAAAAGATAGCTTATGCCAAAGAAAAAGGGATTGATTTTATTATTTGCGACCATCACATGCCTGATGATGAATTACCACCGGCAGTAGCAGTTCTCGATCCAAAACGAAATGACGCAAGCTATCCTTATCCTCATTTATCGGGGTGTGGAGTCGGTTTTAAATTCATGCAAGGATTCGCAGTGGATAACGGACTTGACGTCAACAGCACCTTATATCCTTTGTTGGATCTGGTAGCCGTAAGTATCGCTTCGGATATCGTACCGATAACGGAAGAGAATCGCATCATGGCCTATTACGGATTGAAACAATTAAACAACAATCCGAGCCTGGGACTTCAGGGAATCATCGATCTATGCGGGCTTCGCGATAAAGAGATCACCATATCGGATATCGTATTCAAAATAGGACCTCGAATCAATGCTTCGGGAAGAATGATGTGCGGAAAAGAGGCTGTTGATCTTTTGACATCAAGGGATTGGCATACCGCTAAGCAAAAGAGCGCCCATATCAACCAATATAATGAAAACCGAAAAGAGCTCGATAAGAAGATTACGGAAGAAGCCAATATGGTTTTAGACAATATTCAGGGATTTGAAAATCACAAATCGATCGTTGTTTATAATGAAAAATGGCATAAAGGGGTGATCGGAATCGTGGCTTCGCGGTTGACGGAGCTTTATTATCGTCCGGCGGTCGTGCTGACACTCTCCAATGGACTCGCAACCGGATCGGCCCGCTCCGTACAGGGATTCGACGTCTATAAAGCGATTGAGTCTTGCAGAGATATCATTGAGAATTTCGGGGGACATACTTTTGCAGCAGGATTATCACTGAAAGTGGAAAATATCCCGGAATTCATGCAGCGATTCGAATCGTTCGTGAATGAAAATATCTTGCCTGTGCAGTTAACACCACAAATAGACATCGACGCAACGATCGACTTCAAAGATATAACCCCGAAGTTTTTTCGGGTATTGAAACAGCTGAGCCCATTCGGGCCCGGCAATCCCAAACCGATCTTCTGTACCAAACGCGTGTATGATTACGGTACGAGCCGATTGGTAGGTCGAGAACAGGAACATATCAAACTCGAATTGGTAGACAGCAACTCGGAAAACATCATGAACGGCATCGCCTTTGGAATGTCGGAACATAATGAATACATCAAAGGGTTTAACCCGTTTGATATCTGCTATACGATCGAGGAAAACAACTATAACGGAAACACATCGATCCAACTCTTAATCAAGGACATAAAACCGACTGAAGAATAATTCCTTCGACCGGAAAAAGACGAATGATGAAACATGTATTTTTTATACTCTGTTTTTCATCATTCGTCTTTCTCTTTTTTATAGATTTGCACCGCTAAATTCGATTTGTGTGAACATTGACATACATCAGCTACTAAAACAATATTGGGGTTTCGACGAGTTCCGTCCACTTCAAGAAGATATCATTCGGTCGGTTCTATCGGGTAAAGACACCTTGGGGTTGATGCCTACCGGGGGAGGAAAATCCCTGACATTCCAGGTGCCGGCGATGGGTATGGAAGGAGTATGCGTGGTCATTACTCCATTGATCGCCCTCATGAAAGACCAAAAGGACAATCTGCGGAACCGAGGAATCAAAGCCACAGCCGTTTATACCGGCATGACCCGAGAAGAGATTATCATCGCTCTTGAGAACTGCATATTCGGTGATTATAAATTTTTATATGTCTCGCCCGAGCGTCTTTCGTCGGAACTTTTCATAGCCAAGTTACGAGCCATGAAGGTAAGTATGTTTGTAGTCGACGAATCTCATTGCATATCCCAATGGGGTTATGATTTTCGCCCCTCCTATTTAAAAATCGCAGAGATACGAACACTCTTTCCCGAAATACCCGTATTGGCACTTACAGCAACGGCAACCCCTGAGGTCGTTGACGATATCCAAACCAAACTTCTATTCAAACAAAAGAACGTATTCCAAAAAAGCTTCGATCGTCCGAACCTTTCTTACATCGTGCGTAAATCCGAAAATAAGAACGGGGATCTTTTGCGCATCTTACAAAAGATAGAAGGAAGCGGAATCATTTATGTGAGAAGTCGAAAAAAGACGAAAGAGATCGCGGAGTTCTTACAATCGAACGATATTTCAGCAGACTTTTATCATGCCGGACTCTCCCTCAACGACAAAGAACGGAAGCAGGAAGAATGGAAAAAAGGGGGGTGCAGGGTAATCGTATCGACTAATGCTTTCGGGATGGGGATCGATAAACCCGACGTGCGCGTGGTGATCCACACCGATCTACCGAACTCACCCGAAGAGTATTTTCAGGAAGCAGGCCGCGCGGGACGTGACGAGAAAAAGGCATATGCAATCGCTTTGTATGCAGGTTCGGACAAAACCAAATTGAAGAAGCGAATCAGCGACAGCTTTCCGGAACGAGAATTCATCATCAAAGTATACAATTCATTGGGGAATTTTTACCAAATCGCAGTGGGTGCCGGCCAAGACGGTGTCTTCGATTTCGATCTGAGCAAATTCTGCGCTGCCTATAAGTACCCGCTATTACCGACCCACAACGCATTAAAGATTCTTCAACATGCCGGTTACATCGTTTATGATGAAAATGCCGATTCGTTATCGCGCGTCATGTTTACCATTAAACGAGATGATCTTTACCGGCTTAAAGAGTTCGATCCGAAAACAACCGAGTTGCTTCATATTTTATTACGCTCGTATACCGGTTTGTTTGCAGATTATATCTTTATCCGCGAAGAACTGTTGATGCAACGCTGCAATCTGAGTCATCAAACCGTATATGAATCGCTTCTGAAGTTGAGTCGACAACATATCCTACATTATATTCCAGCTAAAAGAGGACCTCTAATCGTATATACCGAATCACGAATTGATCCGGAATATGTTTCTATCCCACGCAGTGCTTATGAAGAACGAAAGGATCGATATGCGAAGCGTATTGAAAGCATGTTGGATTATGTAAATGAGGAAAACCGATGTCGCACAAGGCTGTTACTGAATTATTTCGGAGAGAAGACTACGACGGATTGCGGCCAATGTGATGTCTGCATCCAGAACCGAAATCAAAAACTCACCACATCACTTTTCCGGGATATTGAAAAAAGCATTCGTGAACACCTCTCCTCTCAATCGCTCTCGCAGGACGAGTTGGTGACTCGGATGGATTATGCAGAACAACATTCGATCGAAGTGATCCGATTTCTGATCGATGAGAAATATATAACCGTATCCAATAATCTGTTAGAACTAAGAAAATGATCAAAGGTATCTTTATCATTCTGGCGTTTCTTTTTTTGGGCGAGACTTGTAGTCATTTCATGAGTGACTTCATACCCGGAAGCGTCTTGGGAATGATGCTATTATTCGTATCGCTCGTTACGAAACTCATCAAGGCAGATGATGTAAGAGCAGCAGCCAATTTCCTAACGAAAAACATGGCATTATTCTTCGTGCCGGCATCAATCGGAATTATGTCGTCGTGGAATCTAATCTCTCAGAACATACTACCGTTGACATTAATATCGGTTATGACAACCGTGCTGGTGATCGCGGTCGTGGCATTCATCCAAGAGCAATCCGAAAAACGAAAAAGCACTAAATGATCATGAAAGAAGTTTTATTCGAAAATGCCCCGTTTATGCTCTCCTTAGTAACGGGCAGTTTTCTGTTGGGAACATGGATTCATAAACGCACCAAATTTGCGCTGTTTCATCCGTGTATCATATCGATGATTATCATTATCTGCTTTCTAAATTATTTCGACATTCCTTATGAGAGTTTCGCCGCCGGAAGCAACATCATTCATTTTATGTTAGGACCAGCGGTGGTTGCCCTGGGGCTTGTCTTGTATGATCAAATGGCCTATCTGAAGGGGAATATCCTATCCATGCTCACCGCAGTGGGAGTCGGGAGTATCATCGGAGTCGTCAGTGTAATTCTTATTGGAAAAATAATGGGTATAAGCCCGGAAATTATCCATTCGGTTGAACCCAAATCGGTAACCACCCCCATCGCAATGAGTATTTCGCAATCGAACGGAGGCATACCGGCATTGACGGCCGTAACGGTTGTGATCTGCGGAATCATCGGAGCTATGATCGGTCCGAAGCTTTTGGAGATGCTCGGCATAAAGAGTAAAATAGCGCAAGGGTTATCGATAGGCGCGGCTGCACATGGTTTGGGAACTGCACGGGCGATGGAGATCGGAGCTTTGGAAGGAGCTATCAGCGGATTGTCTATTGGACTAATGGGCATAATGACATCAATCGCGATACCGATCATTCACTATATCGGGAATTATTTTCATATCTTGTGATTGAAATTATAAGAACATATCAACGTCGGGGAGTATTTACTATCCGACGTTTCTTATAATTATCGGGATTCATTTCTAAAAAAGGTATTAAATATATTAATTAGCGGCATCCTTATTCCATTCATTAAACCGCAGAAAGGTTGAGTCTGTTTTAATTCTAGATTCCAATCTTATCTAAAATATTCTGATTATGAAAAATATAAAAACTATCATCGGAGTTATCTTATTGATATCGATTTGCTCTTGTGGAAAAAAACAAAGTTCGGA
>CAMTOW010000209.1 GCA_947074245.1 uncultured Bacteroidales bacterium
CGAGATTCTCCGGAGTGACTGGAGTTCAGACGTGTGCTCTTCCGATCTGATTGTAATTGAGGGGAACTGCAGTAGGATACTATGAATGGGAAAACGTTGCATTGAGAAGCTCAATCATATTGTGCGGTTATTTTTTCTCCGATAACGCGTTCGGTTGTCAGTCTGGAACTGATGATGGCCATGGGTAATCCGATACCCGGAACCGTAGATGCACCCGTATAATACAGATTGTTGTATTCATCATCGATATTGGCTGGACGAAAAGCTCCTGTTTGCGACATCGAATGTGTAATACCCAGCGCAGCACCCGAATAGAGATTGTATAAATCTCTCCAGTTCTCGGGGGTATAATATTCTTTTACTCGGATGAACGGGAAGATATCTAATCCGATCCGTTCGGAGAATTCACGTAAGACATCGTTTACGATACGTTCCTGATCTTGCCACTCTTTTTTTAGGAGAAGATTCGGGACGGGAACAACGAACATTAATGATTCGCACCCTTCCGGTGCGCAATTCGGGTTATATAAGGATGGGACGTTTACATAAAAATAAGGTTTGTCAATTTGTCGATCGGGAGATTGTCGTCCGATTTGGTCTTGATGGTTATGCCCGATGTAATAATTATGTAAAGCGACATGATCTAGTTTGCACTCCAATCCGATATAAATGGTAAGCATTCCCATCGACCAATCATATTTCTGTAAATTCTTTTCCGTGTATTTCTTCTGTTGAAGCACGCGTGACCGGAAAAGTAGCGAATCGCAATTCACTACGAATTGATCGGCTACGTATCTTTTTCCGTTCTGATCGGTCAATGCGGTCAGTTTATTCCCAATACGTTCGACACCGGTAATTTCAGTATCAAAGATCGTTTCGACGCCGGATTTTTTCAATTCCTGCATCAAGCCTTGTACGATCTGGTACATTCCACCTTCGACATTATGGTATCCGTCATGAAGGAATTCCGTATAAGATAACAGACTATAAACTCCATTCGTTTTGGCGGGAGTGTTCCCAAGAAAATAGGCCGGCAACGATATGATGTTTCGAACCTCATCGGATGAAAAATGATTATTGACGACTTGTTGAACAGAAGAAAAAAGTAAAGGAAGATGTCGTTTGTTTATTTTGGAAAGTTCTTGCAGGTAATGGAGCTTGGAGCTGAAGTTTTGGCGAACGACTATATCTAACGAGTCGTGAAATAGCTTTCCAGTTTTGGCTAAGTATCGTTGCATCTGAGTTTCGAAGTCGGGTTCTTCTTGGCTGAATTCTTTCGCCAAAGCGCAGATATCTCGATGGATGGTGTAGGTTCGACCTCCTTTTCCATAACTGACTTGATACAACGGATTGACCGGATAGTATTTGAACGGAAGTTGTATGGCGCAGTCTTTGGCCAATTCTTCAAATTCATAGGACATGCTGAAAAAGGTTGGGCCGACATCGAAGATAAAACCATCTCGGCTTATCCGGTTTAAGCGTCCTCCCGGCGTGCCGTTCTTTTCAATCATCGTAACTTGATATCCGCGCTTACTCAGTCGTAAAGCTGTTGCGATTCCGGCAAGACTGCTACCAATGATCAATACTGTTTTTTTCATGTTGGAAATATACGTGATCGAAGACGGATCACCTGTTGTGTTTAATTAATGAGAGAGTCGCAGCGACTCGTTGAATTGCTGTAACCAAACCATTTCAGGCGCGATCTGGCGAATTTTATTATAATATTCTACTGCTTCATCGTGCGATTGCTCTTGGATATAATATTCCAGAATCACGCATAACAAATAAAGGTATTGCCAGTTTTTAGGGTCGTTTTGTAAATAGGATTCGGCTTGCCGATAATATCGTATACCTTCCTTTTTCGATCCTCCGAAAACTTTAGGAATGAAAAATTCGATATTCCCTTTTTGTATATATCCGATTGCGGAACATGAGTCATTCTGAATGGACCGATCGGCAGAACTGACACATTTCGGACCCAGAAGAATCGCCTTACTCTTGGTTTGTAGAATCTGAAATCCCAACAAAGCGGCTTGATAGCCATATTTTTCGGATAACGTCAATACTCCGGGGGTATTCCTGTCGAGACAATTTTTAAAAAGAGGAATCCATTTTCCGGCTTCTTTTTTAGCATCGTCGCGATAAGACCAACCGATATATCCGTATAATGCCTCGATAAGATCCTTTTCATTTGTTGAATCTTTGCTTTGAGTCATTTCCACAAGAATATCTTCCCAACCCGACCTGTCGTTACGCACGAGGCAATCGAAGAATTTCAGTCGGTCTGTATCCGGATTTGCATAAAGAGAGAGGGTGAAGAAAAAATATAGAAGGAGGAGAAGTATCGGACTCTTTTTCATTAAACAACCTTTTCGGTGATAACTTCCTGGATTCGTGGATAAAACTTTCGAAACCAAAGGGTGTAATGATTTGGATTCAGTTGAATATCCTGATCAAGATCTTGCGTACTGACATATTTATATTCTGCGATTTCATCCGGATTGATTTCGGGCAATTGGTCGGAATAACCGATAAATACCGTATCATACTCATGTTCGATCATCCCATTGCCTAATTCTGCCTTATAGATGGTGCGGAACTCTTCTTCGATAGTGGGAGATAATCCCATCTCTTCGGATAAACGCCTTTTCGCTGCCGCAAGATAAGATTCATTCGGAAAAGGGTGCGTACAGCATGTATTTGACCATTCTCCCGGAGAATGATATTTATGAAACGCACGACGCTGTAATAACCATTCGCCTTTTGCATTGAAGATGAATACCGATACGGCACGATGTAAAACTCCTTTGATATGAGCTTCGTTTTTTTCCATGATACCGATTTCTGTATCATGATTATCAATTAATACCACCTGTGTCTTATCCATAAATATCAGATTATCCCGGTTTTAGAAAGAATTTTTGTTTGCATCAGAAGTTTCATCTTTGCGATGTCGGATATGCGTATTCGTTTCGAAATCAGCTTCGGAGCCGGAGTTCGTTTGATTTTTTCCAAAAGTTTCGAATAATACAGATAGGCCGTATAAACTCCCGTACGGCAGGTATCAGGAAGCTCCTTAATTCCCTCTAGAGCCTCTTCGAATTCATTCTCGATATCGCGAATGATATTCAGTTTTTGAAACTCATCGAAATTCTGGCGGGTTACGCCTGCGAAATAACAGCGATCCAGAACCTCGATATCCTGCTTCATATCTCTTAGGAAGTTTACTTTTTGGAAGGCGGATCCCAGTTTGCGTGCCGGCTCTTTCAGCCGTTGATATTCCGAATCATTGCCGTTGACAAATACTTTCAAGCACATTAACCCCACGGCTTCTGCCGATCCGTATATATATTCTTGCGTTTCAGAAGAGGTTTGGTAATTCTTTTTAGTCAAATCAGCACGCATACTCTTTAAGAAACTGTCCACCAATTCGTCGGGAACCTGATATTTGTTAATGACGCATTGAAATGCATAAAGAATCGGATTCAGGCTGAATCCGGTATGTTTGCATGCCGCATAATCATTTTCAAAACGATTGAACAATGCTTTTTGATCGTATGGCGAGAAGGTGTCGACGATTTCATCTGCCAAGCGCACGAACCCATAAATGCCGAAAATATCGTCACGAATGGATTTGTCCAATAAATTAGTGGCAGAATAAAAAGACGTACTGTAGTTCTTGGTAATGATTTTGCTGATATCGCAAGCGGTTTGTGTATAAATCGGATCCATTATCTCTTATATTTTAATATTATTAAAACATTTGAGATATTTATTTTGTTTTGGACACATTTGCGAACTTCAAACATACCGGCATTTGAATCGATATCGGGCGATTAATATCCGTCAACAATCCGCTTTGAGAATCGATTTTATAAACTTGAATTTCATTCACATCCTTACATGCGACAAGCAGGAAATTCCCGTTAGGGCATATTATGAAATTCCGCGGGTGAGCGCCGGTAGGTTGGTATCCGATCTTCTCGATTGTGCCATCTCGCAGTATTTTAAAAATTGCAATACCGTCTCCTTTGAGTCGGTTTGACGCGTAAAGAAATTTTCCGTTCGGCGAAATATGAATATCGGCGCTCCCCTGGGCCAATAATGAGTCGCTTACCGCCGTTTGTTTCAGATGAAGAATATTATTCCGATTTTCATAGATATTTATGGTTCCGCTTAATTCATTCAGAAGATACAGGTTGCTTCCATTGGAATTCCAAGTAAAATGTCTTGGCCCCGATCCGGGTTCTACATCGAATGCAGGAGGAGTACCGGTTGTCAATAACACCGAATCCCCTTCATGTACATCGAATTTGTAAATTTTGTCAGCTCCCAAGTCGGTTGCATACAAATATTTTTCATCGGGCGAAAAGCTAGCCATATGTAGATGCGAACTCTCTTGCCGCTGTTTATTTTTGCCTTTTCCTTTAAAAACCAGATATTGCATAAGTTGGCCCAGGTATCCGTCATTTTTCAAATCATATACCGATAAGGATCCGCCCGAGTAGTCCGCTGTTACGATATAGTTTTGTTTGGGGCTGATCGTTATATAGCAAGGATCCGATCCTCCCGACGCAATGCTGTTCAGAAATTGAAGTCCTCCGGTCGTATCGTTGAACGCAAACGCGTTTACCCGACTATCCGTGCCGTTTTCGCTTACTGCGTATAGATATCGTTGATCTTTGGTTAATGCAAAATAAGAAGGATCCGCAACACCCGTTAATGAACTTATATAGGACAGATCGGAAGAGCACACGTCTGAACTCCAGTCACTCCGGAGAATCCCGTATG
>CAMTOW010000210.1 GCA_947074245.1 uncultured Bacteroidales bacterium
GAAGGCGGATCCAGGTATCGACCGTACGTTTCCTTTCGGTAAGCACGATCACGCGTGCGCCTTTTCCTGCCGGAAGATTGTTATATTCGGTGTTCCAACCCGTATAGCGTCCATAAGCCAATAAGATACCCTGCCATGCAGTCGCGTAATCGTTATCATGATCATGACCGACGAAAACGCCCATCACGTCGCCACAAGATTTCATAGCCGAAAACATCCCCGTGTTCAATGCCGGTGCGCAGGCTTTTTCCATGCGATAACCGAAAAGCGGAGCGTTTTCATCTCCGGCTGCCATGTTGAATTCCGGAAGTGGGATGTGGAAGAATGCGACAGCGGGAAGTGGCGCTCCCGAATTGTCGGTTGTAAAACGGCGGCTTGCGTCGCGATACCATTCGATCTGTTCCGGTTTGATCCAGTCATACCCTTTGATTCCTTCGATTCCCGAATAAGCGTGCGAATCGAAACAATAGATCAAAGATGCCGGACGATCCGATTTCTGCGCTTGGATCGGGAAAATGAAATTACTCATACCCGGAAGTTCCGGATTTCGACGTCCCATATAATAAGGTAGTTTCTCTGCGAAATCTTGCAGATCGGTACGTTTCATGTTTTGTTCGTCATCATGATTACCCCAGGTTACCGAAAACGGTATTTTGCGATCAATCACGGGTTTGAACAATACCGACAAGGCTTCATCGGCTGGCGAACAATAGATCAAGTCGCCTGTGAATACCACGAAATCAGGTTTCTCTGCGTCCAAAACGCGATTGATACATTCCGGAACCACTTGTTTGGAGTGCTCATTGGTCAATACATAATGCAAATCGGTGAACTGAACGATTTTGAATTTTCCTTGTTTGTCGAATCGTAATTCCTGAGCGGTCGCATACTGAAATGCGGCTAAACAAAGAATAACGAGTAGTGAAAGATGTTTTTTCATTGAGTGAGTAGAATAAATTAATCCGCTAAAATTACATGAATAATAAGGTTTGATGATATTTGATTACCCAAAATATTTTAATAATTTGTTTTTATAATATCTTTATAGTTAAAATAGATTTTAATTATAAAAGCATGAATAAAATTGTTTATTTGCCTCTCATTATGGGGGCTATTGCTGCTACGTCTTGTGCCGGTGAGGGTAAATCGCCCAAACAGTCAGGCATTGATCTGGCGAACTTGGATACCATGGTAATGCCGGGAGTCGATTTTTATGATTATGCTACCGGTGGTTGGCAGAAAGCGAATCCGCTCAAACCCGAATATGCTCGTTTCGGATCTTTCGATCAATTGCGGGAAAACAACCGCGAGCAGTTGCGCGTCTTGGTGGAAGAGCTAAGCACTCAGCCGCATGAAGCGGGTACGGTGGCTCAAAAGATTTCCGATTTCTACAACGGCGGTTTGGATAGCACGCGTCTCAATGGCGAAGGTGGCACTCCGGTACAGATTTTCGTCGCTGAGGCAGAGGCGATCAACGACAAAAAAGCGTTGAGCAACTTCATGGGGCGTCTCATGCGTTCCGGAATTAATCCGTTCTTCCATCTGTTCGTATACGCCGATTTCAAAAACAGCGATATGAACATTCTTCATACCTATCAAGGGGGCATCGGGATGTCGCAACGCGATTATTATCTCGAAGACAGCGAATCGATGAAAAAGATTCGTGAGGAGTATGCCAACTACATCAAATCGTTGTTTGTCCTTTCTGGCAAAAGCGATGCGGAAGCCCAAAAAGCTGCCAAAGATATTATCGCTCTCGAAACACGTTTGGCGCAGGCTTCTTTCACGCAGGAACAGCTGCGCGATCCGCTGTCTAACTACAATAAGATGTCGGTCGAAGAGTTTGTTGCAGGAAACAAGGCTTTTGAATGGGACGAACTCTTGGAAGCTGCCAATCTGAAAGGCGCTACGCAAATCAATGCGGCTCAGATTCCGTTCCTGGATGCGATGAGCAAGATTCTCAACGATACGCCGATGGAGGTGATTCGTGAGTATTTGACGTTCAATATTCTCAATGAAGCGTCGCCTTACCTGAGCGATGATTTCTACAATGCCAATTTCAATTTCTACGGAAAAACGCTTTCCGGCAAACAGGAACAGCAGGCGCGTTGGAAACGTGCTTTGTCTACGACCGACAATGCTTTGGGCGAAGCGGTAGGAGAGATGTATGTCGAAAAGTACTTCCCGGTTGAAGCGAAAGAACGGATGCTGACGATGGTAGGCAATCTTCAGACGGCTCTCGGTCAGCGTATCGAAGGGCTGGAGTGGATGAGCGATACGACCAAACAGCAGGCGCTCGACAAACTGAATTCGTTCCAAGTGAAAATTGGTTATCCCGATAAATGGCGCGATTACTCTTCGTTGGATATTAATTCCGATAACTCATATTTGCAGAATGTTTTGAATTCCAATCAGTTTGAATGGGATTATATGGTGGCTCAGAATGAGAAACCGGTTGATAAGGAAAAATGGCAGATGACTCCTCAGACGGTGAATGCGTATTACGATCCTTCTACCAATGAGATCTGTTTCCCGGCTGGTATCCTTCAGCCTCCGTTCTTTTACCTGAATGCCGACGATGCGGTCAATTATGGGGCGATCGGTGTGGTGATCGGCCATGAAATGACCCACGGATTCGATGATCAGGGACGTCAGTTCGATAAAAACGGAAACCTGTCCGATTGGTGGACCGAAGAGGATGCTGCCAAATTTGCGGCGAAAACCGATGTATTGGTTCAGCAGTTCGATGATATCGTCGTTACGGGCGATACTCGTGCCAATGGTCGTTTTACGTTGGGTGAGAATATTGCCGATCAGGGCGGTTTGTTGGTATCGCATCAGGCATTGAAAAATGTTTATGCGCAAAACCCGGCTGACGAAATCGAAATTGACGGCTTCACGCCGGATCAGCGATTCTTATTGGCGTATGCCGGTCTGTGGGCAGGCAATATTCGCGATGAGGAAATCTTGCGTCTGACCAAGATCGACCCGCACTCGTTGGGCCGTTGGCGCGTAAACGGTACTTTGCCGAATCTGGATTTCTACTACTCGGCGTTCGAGGTGCAACCGACCGATTCGATGTATCGCGCTCCGGAAGAACGTATCGTGGTGTGGTAATTTCGGATAAACTGAATTGAATCAGTAGAAATAATAAAATAAGATGATCTCCGTATCTGGAACTCGCTTCCGATACGGAGATTTTTCGATCATTGTCATTTGGTAATAAGAAATCATATTATGGAAAAGAGGTATGTTGTTTTAATCGCCTTGATCGGACTTTTAGGTCCGCTCTTCGCGCAACAGGCGTTATGGGGTGAGAAACCGGTCGTATCGCCCGAAATTCATAAAGACAAAACGGTAACGTTCCGCCTTAACGCGCCCAATGCGTCGCGTGTAGAGATAACGGGCGATTTCCTGCCGGCACAGAAGATCGTATCACCCTTCGGTGAGTTCGATGGTCCCGGTATTGTGGAATTGAAGAAAACGGAGAATGGCATTTGGGAATATACGACGCCCGCGTCGCTTGCTCCCGAGTTATACAGTTATTCGTTTCTCGTGGATGGTCTGAAAATCAACGATCCGGCCAACGTGTATCGGATTCGGGATGTGGCTACTACCCCCAATGTGTTTATGATAGATGGCGAAAGGGCTGATCTGTATAAGGTGAACTCCGTACCCCACGGAAGCGTGTCCCGTCGTTGGTATCCGAGTCCGAAATTGGGGATGGATCGCCGCCTGACCATCTATACGCCGCCCGGTTATGAAGAGAGCGATGCGGATTATCCGGTACTTTATCTGCTTCACGGAATGGGTGGGGATGAAGAGGCTTGGATCGCATTGGGGCGTACGTCTCAGATTTTGGATAACTTGATCGCAAGCGGCAAGGGCCGACCGATGATCGTCGTGATGACCAATGGCAATGCCGCGCAGGAAGCCGCTCCCGGAGAATCTTCTTCCGGATTTACATATCCTACGATGCAGCTTCCCTTAACCATGGATGGTACCTTCGAAACGGCTTTCCCCGATGTAGTGGATTTCGTGGATCGTCAGTATCGGACCGATAAGTCCAAACAGGGTCGTGCGATCGCCGGTTTGTCGATGGGTGGTTATCATTCGTTGCATATCTCCAAACAATACCCCGATCTGTTCGATTACGTGGGGCTGTTTTCTGCCGCGATCTTTCCCAACGATGGGGTCACTTCTCCGATTTATGAGGATATGGATAAAAAGCTCGAAAAGCAGTTTGCCCAAGCGCCCGCTCTGTATTGGATTGCGATCGGCGATAAGGATTTCCTGTATAAGCAGAATCAGGATTATCGCAACCTATTGAATAAGAATGGATACGGGTATGTGTATTATGAAACTCCCGATGGTCATATTTGGAAGAACTGGCGAATTTATCTGACGGAGTTCGTTCCGATGCTTTTTAAATGATCCGGATTTTGTCGTGTTTTCCGGATGTCAACGTCAAACAGGGATGCGGAGATTAAGGTCGTTGATGCTCCATCTCTCTGTTTGGGGTCAGGAAGGACGAAGGGCATTTGCTGAAAAGATGAAGAAGAATTTATCGAACTATTTACGGTTTGATACGTTTATTCAGAAAAGTTAATGTCATGGGAAAAAATAGATTCATCCTTTATTATTTCCTTTTGGGAATAATCGCCTTCGCTTGCATGATTGGAGCAGCGGCGCTTTTGATTCGTGTGGTCGGTATGGATCCGTACTCGATGGAAGTGGCTGGTCTCGTTACTTGTGTCGGTGTTGTCTTCTTTCTCACA
>CAMTOW010000211.1 GCA_947074245.1 uncultured Bacteroidales bacterium
CAAAGCCGCCAATGCGATGGCAAGACGAATGTTTCTTGATGAAGAGGATTTGTCTGGATTATCTTTTCTGCGTTTCACGTGCGATGTCTGCCCGGTGAAAGCGCCCTTCAGATCCGGTTTGTATTCTTCATCCTTGATCTCTCCTACCTCTTTCTTTACCTTCTGTACGCGTTCGTCGAGCGCGTCTTTGCGAGGATCGAAAAATATAGGGGAATGATTGAATTTGCGGGGTCCGCGTACATTGAAAAAAAGTCCCATATATTCGGTTCTGTTATGATATTACGTATTAGATACTATGCCAAAGGGCTTCGCTCTTCTCGGAAGCATCGATTCCTTTCTATCGATTTTACTCGGTAGGAGTCAATTCGATCTCCCCTTCGGATACGTCTTTGAGTGGAGCGGGATTTTCACCATCCACGGCTAAAGAGTCCGGCGAAAGGCTCTGGGGAAATTCGATTGAAGGGACCGACAACGAATCCGTTGCGATTGAATCGAGAGTATGGATCAGCGAATCCGGCTTGGCAACTGAGGGTTTCACTTTTCGCACAGGACGCTCTTTTCGAGCATCTTGCACCGGCTCTGGCCCGGAAGCACCCTCCAGTTCTTCCTGCGTAAAGATACGCACCGGACGAACAATATCCTCTTCTTTCATCTTAACGTTTCGGAAAATATCTTCCTTATTCTTTGGTCGAAGATCGTCGTACCATTTGAACGAAGACAAAGTCAGTTGATCGGTTGTCAGTTTCGGGATCGGCGTTAAGCTTCCGTTCACCTTCGGCCACATGATCATCTTATCGAGTTTCTGCTCGGCGAAAAAAGCTCGCAGATAACTGCTTTCCGCTTTATTCAACCCGATCAGCGATTTATCCGACTCCTCAGGATAGAAAATCGTCTGCACGTTCCCGTTCATATCCAATTGGGTCATGCTTCCGTTCTCAAAGAAAGCGTCCATCACTTTCCCCGAAAGCTGATTATAATATTCCGAAGTAACCTGTTGGGCAAGAAAGGCGAAATCCTTTACCCGTGCATGCTCAATGGCGGAATCATTCATCAAAACAAAGATCGTATCACCGAAGATCTGATAATTCTCATTCCATACGACCGGATTCTTATACATCACCAATGTCGAATCTGCCGTACTGTATTTCAGCGAATCGGCGACTCCCTGCGCATCGGTTCTAAAGAATCGTACTCCGTAATATGCCTGAATCAATCGAGCGCTGTCTACAACTTCCGAACGCAACGTGTCGGCGTGCAAAAACAACGAATCGGGCGAAGAGTATTCAATGAATCGGGGCCGTTGCGTAACGAACGCGTATTCACTAAGCTCATTGTAATAACCGTAATCACCCTCTAAGATCACTTTTCGACTGCTGTCGTTTAGGAACATATTTCCAAAAACCTCACCGAATCCCGATTTACGGTCATAATAGATCGTGTCGCCGATCAACTCCTGGCTTTTGCTCACGATACGCGAACGATCCAAAAGCATCGCCAAATCCTGTTTGGTATCGTACCAGCCCAGATCGGTATAGATCGTATTGCTGTCGGATACGATCACGGAAGGTCCGAGAATGTCCGCGATACTCGTTTCCGTATTGTATTTCAAGGTATCCGAATACAATGTGAATCGAGGATTCTTCAACTCTACGTTTTCTTCAAACAAAGCATATTTCGTTTCCGGACTGTATTGCCCGTACACCGATGTCAACTCATTCTCCGGATCGGTAATAACTCCTCCGTCAAAGAAATAACCGATATTGACCCAACGGTCGTAATTCAGACTGTCTGTGGTCAGAGTTACATCCCGGTTGATCATCTTTACGTTATCACGCAGACGCGCAAGCCCGGTATCTCCGTCGTAATACAGGATATCGCCGTAAACGAACAGTGTATCGCCCTGTTCCATACGGACATTTCCGAAAGCATCCATCGAATTGGAGCTTTCATAAAAGTAAGCGCTGTCGCAAAACATGTACGCGCTGTCCTGCCTAAACCGAACATCCCCCTTCAACAGCTGATAATCGGCATTACGCTCCTTATCGAACTCCAGGGTATTTGCCCGCAACAGATATATTTTATTGACTTTCTCGTTTTCTGCCCCTTCCCCTTGCCCAAAAGCTTTTGAAATGGTAGATATAGAAAGTACAAACAGGCATAAGACACCCAAAAGTGTCTTATGCCTGTCAAACCAAGAATATGTTTCTTTACTGAACATCAGCTAATTATAATCAGTTCTTAATCCAACCTGGATACTCGAATTCACAGTTTCTCCAGCCTTCTTTGATACGGATATAGGTCTCGGCCTGTTTCTTTTTGATAAAGTCTTCGATGACCTGTTTTCTCTTTTCGGTTTCAAGCATCCCTTTCAAGACTTGATAGTCATCATAGATCGTTGCTTTATGACCGGCAATTCGATTTTTCAGTTTAACGATTGCAACTACCTCACGGCCGTTCTTCTGATTCTTCATAATGAATGGCGCAGAGATCTGATTTAAATCAAGTCGTTCTACCGCTTTTGCGACTTCGGCAGGAAGTTGTTCCATTTCAAAGCGCGATGTTCCATTGTAGTTATTTACCATCAACCCGTTGTTGTTTCGGGTATCCTTATCATGCGATAGGTATTTAGCTGCCTCTTCAAATGTAAATTTCAAAGAATCCAAATCCGCTTTCAACGTATCCATACGGGTTTGCGTAGTAAGAAGTTCTTTATCCGAAACCTCCGGAGTCAACAGGATATGGCGGAAGTTACTTCTGTCGCCACGTCTTTCGATCAATTGGATGATATGATATCCGAACTCTGTTTCTACGATCTTAGATACTTTCTTCGAATCGTTCAACTGAAACGCTACTGCCGAGAATTCCGGCACGAACTCACCACGCCCCATGAAACCTAGCTCTCCGCCGTTTCGTGCAGAACCTGGGTCTTGTGAATACATGATGGCCAATGTAGAGAATTCAGTCTCCCCTTCATTTACACGTTTGGTATAGTCACGAAGACGGGATTTGATATTGTCGATCTCTTCTTGCTGAATCTTTGGTTCGAAAGTGATGATTTCCACTTCTACCTGAACCGGAATGAATGGAATACTGTCTTGCGGTAGATCCTGATAAAAACGTCTCACTTCGGATGGCGTTACTTTCACATTCTTTACCAGACTGCTTTGCATCTCTTGTACCGTTCCCTGGTCACGTACCGATTCACGAAGTTCTTCGCGCATCTCTGCGGTACTTTTACCAAAATACTCTTCCATCTTTTCCTTCGATCCGCTCTGAGACAGGAAGAAGTTGATACGCGCTTCTACTTGTTGAAACACCTGCGAGTCAGAAACCTCGATACTATCTAGTTTAGCCTGATGCAAAAAAAGCTTCTGAATAGCCAACTGCTCGGGGATAACGCAATAAGGATCTCCTTTGATCTTCTCTCCTTCATACTGCATTCTCAGACGCTGCTCTTCAACTTGCGACTTCAGAATTGCTTCATCTCCGACTACCCATACTACTTCGTCTACTACGTTTTCTTGGGCAAACAGCATCGTGCCTGAAAAAAGAGCGATCGCAAGCGACAAGCCTTTAATAAATCTACGCATTGATTTTTATCTTTATAATTACATTCTTTATTTAAGAGTCGCTAGACTCTTTGTATATTTTCACTTTATCTTCCCGGAGCGCTTTTTCATAGAGTTCTTTCCCGAGACTCCGTATAAAACTTTTCTTTTTCTGATTGCTCAACATCTCTTGATTACGCGTCCGTGCATAATCGAATGGCTGCAACTCGCCGGATGGGATATATTCCTGAATGGAAAGACAGTACCCATAATCGCCTTCACTCACATCCAGGATCTTATTCTCTTTCAGATATCGGTTTTCTTGAGTAATCTGATAAGGAATGTTTTCCATCAACTCTTCAACGGGAACCCACCTATCCAGAAAATATTCATATACCATTGCATTTTGCAGACTGTATTTCTCTATTTTCTCCAATGATTCGGCACTGATGTTCTCCATGCATTTCTTTACGACTTTCCGTTGTGGAGCATCGATCGGAAGTTTCAGGAAAATCCCTTTGATAATCGGCTTGTTTAAAGTAAAATTTGTCCGATGGCTTTGATAGAAAGACTGCAATTCCTCTTCGGATATCTCATCTTTCAGACGTTCATTGACTAACTTTTTCTGATATTCAAAAACGATCAACTGACGTTTATAATCTTCGACCAAACGATCAATTTCTTGCATATCGGACAAATTCTGAAGCGCTTTCTCATACAATAATTCCTCTTCGATCCAATGATTTATAAAATGATCGGCCAATCGTGCGCTGTCTGCCCCGGAACGACCGCTTCCGATCTGTTCTGCCAATTGCTTACGGGTCAATACAGTTTGATTTACCTGAGCGATTAAATCCTTTTGGTTTCTCATTTTATCTTCTGAACATCCGCAAAGAGAAAGAAGAAGCAGAAAAAGACCGGCAGGAAAAATAAAAGCTCTTTTCATTAAAAGTCGGATTTGTGATGAATCATTGTACAATTATAAAGTAAAAGTACTATAATTCTTAACCACTTATAATGGCTTAACGGTTTTTAAAACATCTTTCTCTATTTCGACGTCAATTTTCTCCGAAAGAGATTCGATCCATTTATTTTCCAGATAATTCTGATAATCAGACGTTACCAGTCCGCGTACGTCTTCATAAGACTCGGGACAGATCGGAAGAGCACACGTCTGAACTCCAGTCACTCCGGAGAATCTCG
>CAMTOW010000212.1 GCA_947074245.1 uncultured Bacteroidales bacterium
TCTACACTAATCTTAACACTCTTTCCCTACACGACGCTCTTCCGATCTGGCATTCATACGAGTCAGACGCATGGCCTGAGCCGCATCCGAAAGCGGGATTTCCGAATGTCCATTGGGCATTCTGTATTTTAGAAGAATCATCGTAATCCCCTGCTCATTGAACCAGGGAACCATATCGAGCCCTTCATGGTTCATCGCCAGAAACTCGTATCCCCCACCGGGACAAACAAGAACCGCCATTCCATTACTTTTTTCGGGAAGAAATACACGCATATCGGGATCGCTGATATTGCGAACCCACAAGCAGTCCCACCCCTCTTCCGGACCCGTTAATCCATTGGAAAGAGGTGCCCCATCGGGCCATAATCTGACTGTAAAATCCTTTTGAGCATATAAAGAAGCGCTAAGCAGAAGCATAGCCGGGAGTAGAATGTTTTTCATATAAAGCATAATTGATTTCGGTTGAACAAAAAATATCTTCCGGCCGATCCGAACAATGAGGAGGAGCCGTTCCGGCCGGGCATTGAAATTACAAAAGAGAATCGGTTCGGGATGGAAACGACCGATCAAACGACAGAGCGACTCGATTATTTAAAAACCGTTCCAGACAAATCATTCCAGATCAAACGGCGTAACCATTTGTAAAAAGCTCTCTAAGCGGGAGCGCTCTCCCGCCACCCAAACCAAATCATCGGGAAGGAAAACCTCATCTCCCGCCGGATTCAAGACCGACCCATCAGCTCGATCGATTCCGATCACCAAACATTGCGCTTCGTCGCGAATGCCTGATTGCGCGATACTTTTTCCGACGAAAAACGAGTGCGGTTCAATCATAAACTTCTCGATACTTACATTCTCATAGGTCGTATCGTCGAGCTTTTTCTTCAGTTCGCTATTTCGTTCCTCGATGAAGATCCGGAAATTTTCGACTTGCGTATCGGTTCCCGCTATGATAATCCGATCGTAAGGATAGAGCCGTTCATTACCACCCGGAATATTGATATGCTGATTACCGCGAATAATCTTTACGATATTCACCCCCATCTTCTGTCGGAAATCAAGTTCCTTCAGATCCTTACAGATTCCGGGAGAATACATTTCGACCTGAAACTCCGCCAAGTGCATATCGCGAGCCAACATACTGCGTTTAAACCCTGCCGAGACAGGCGCATTCTTCTCGTTTTCGGTTTGTCTTGCCATCAAATTCTTCAAAAATCTCCTTTCAAGTTTGATGGAGTGCATTTTCACGAAACGGGAATAGATAAAGACAATGATGATAACGATCGATATGGCAACGATCAGCCCGAAAGCGATGGTAAACAGACGGGCGATAACAAACATCACGATGGAGAGACAAAGCAGGATACGAGCCGAAACGAGCGCGATAAGCGGGCCGCGGTTGAATCGTTTATCATTCCAAAGCGTCGTAAACTCGACGGAATGGTTCTTTTTCATCATAATCGCTCTCAGAAGCGGCGCAAGAATAATCAGCATCAGCAACAAGCTGATCAATCCGCCGAAGATACCGGGAACCAGATCTCGCACAAACGGAGCCGCATATCTCAAATAGAGAATGATGAATATCGCCGATATCACCCCATAGATCAATACGATCTGAGCCATCTGCCGGAGGAGTTCTTTCCACATATTCTTTTGTACCACCGTCGTTTCAGAGCGGGAGGAATATCGCCGCAACCGATTGAGCATCTTGCGGGACATCCGACCTTCTATAAACCGACAGGCAGGAGAAGCCAAACGCATGATATAAGGGGTCAAGAACGTGGTTATGACAGATACCGCCACTACAATCGGATAAAGAATCGGATCGGTAACATGCAAACTGACACCGAGCGCGGCGATGATAAAGGCAAACTCACCGATCTGTGCCAAAGAGAATCCGGATTGGAGCGCCACGCTCAACGGCTGCCCCGAAAGCAATACTCCGGAAGAAGCGAAAAAGATCTGACCAAAAATCACGACAAGCGATATCACAAGAACCGGAAGCCATTGCTGATAAAGCATAACCGGATCGATCATCATACCGACCGAAACGAAGAAAATAGCCCCAAACAGATCTTTTACCGGTTTGGTCAGGTGTTCGATCCGATCCGCCTCAACGGTTTCAGCCAATACCGACCCCATGACGAAAGCACCCAACGCGGCAGAGAATCCGGCTTTCACGGCCAAGATCACCATTCCCAAACATAGCCCGAGCGATACGACCAGTAACGTTTCGTCGTTGAGATATTTCCGAACCCGCTTTAAGAATGACGGAATCAGAAAGATCCCTCCCACGAACCAGAAAAGAAGATAAGCACCGAGTTGAAGTACCGAAGTGATCATCTGTACTCCTTCGAACTGTTTGCTCACGGCGAGCGTAGAGAGCAAAACCATCAGGACGACGGCAAATAGATCTTCCACAACCAATATACCGATCACGAGGCTCGCAAAGTGTTGAGAACGGAGATTGAGATCCTGAAACGCTTTGAAGACAATGGTTGTCGATGACATCGAGAGCATTCCTCCCAAAAAAAGCGCATTCATATCAGACCATCCGAGCATTTTTCCGGTAAAATAACCGGTAGTCATCATTCCGATCACGATAGTGAGAGCACTTATTACCGCCGTACCACCCACATTCATCAGTTTCCGGAAGCTGAATTCCATCCCGAGAGCAAACAACAGGAAGATCACACCAATCTCACCCCATATCCGGATATTGCCGATATCGCCCAAAAGCGAGTGGCTGAATATATGAGGACCGGCAATCAAGCCGGCCACAATATAGCCGAGAACGACCGGCTGACGCAACCATTTAAAAAGAATGGTGATCAGCCCCGCCGAAAATAATATCAAAGCAAGATCCTGAATGAGAACCGGTATGTGTGCCATAATCATTTCAATTTAAACAGAACTATTTTCCGGATTCGATTTTGTTGAGCATCTTAAGCGTAGCCAATATAGCGGCTTCCGTCTGATCGGCATCCAAACCACGCGTTTTAAACACCTTTCCTTCAAAATCCCAAGTAATCACCGCCTGAACAAGAGCATCGGTCCGACCTCCGGGAGGAATACTAACCATGTAATTGGTCAGAACCGGTAACTCCCGGTTCAACTCCTTATTATAGATCGATCGTAACGCTTTCATAAAAGCATCGTATTGACCATCGCCCCACGACGTACTTTCATAGACTTTGCCGTGTATCACAATCTTCAGCGTGGCCACGGGCTTCAATCCCTGCGCCACAGACAAAGCATAGTTAAGAATCCGCACCGCAGCCGTATCGGTATCTCGGCGAAGGATATCGGATATGATATAAGGAAGATCATCTTGCGTTACAATTTCCTTCTTATCACCAAGTTGAATGATGCGTTGCGTGACGATGCGCATCGTATCATCATCCAGCTCAATGCCGAGCGCCTGGAGGTTTTTGCGTATATTGGCTTTTCCGGAAGTCTTTCCCAAGGCGTACTCACGAGTTCGACCGAAACGTTCGGGCAAAAGATCGTTGTAGTATAAATTGTTTTTCGAGTCGCCGTCGGCATGTACGCCCGCACATTGCGTAAAGGCGTTTTCGCCCACAATGGGATAATTGCCAGCGACACGAATCCCGGAATACGATTCAACGAGACGGCTTACCTGAGTGATGCATTTTTCGACGACATTGGTCTTGGCCTGCAACATATCATGAAAAACCGCCACGACACCCGATAGAGACGCATTTCCGGCCCGTTCGCCCAATCCGTTGACCGTACAGTGAATTCCTTTGATTCCCACTTTGGCCGCCGCGAAAGCGTTGGCTACAGCAAGCGCATAATCGTTGTGCGCATGAAAATCGAAATGGATGCCGGGATAGCGACGTACCATTCGATAACAAAGAGAGAATGTCTGATACGGACTCAATATACCGAGCGTATCGGATAACATAAACCGCTTGACGGAAGTCGATTTAAGACGATCCATCAATTCATAAACATATTGCGGAGAATGGATTATCCCGTTGGACCAGTCTTCGAGATAAAGATTGACCGCGATTCCGGCATCGTCGGCCAATCGTATGTTATTACAAATATCTTCAATATGTTGTTCGGGCGATTTATTCAATTGACCGATACAATGTTTGAGCGATCCCTTCGCCAAAAGATTCATAACCTTGCAACCGGTTCGCTTGATCCACGCCACGGAAGCACCATGATCGATAAATCCGAGCACTTCGACCCGATCGATATGACCGGTTTCGGAAGCCCATCTGACGACTCGTTCCACCCCGGCGAATTCTCCGCGTGAGACTCCGGCAGAAGCGATCTCTATCCGGTCGACATTTACTTCTTCCAGCAGTTTACGGGCAATACTCAACTTTTCGTGGGATGAAAAAGCAACACCCGAAGTTTGTTCTCCATCACGCAAAGTCGTATCCATTATTTCAATCCGCATATCCTCTAAAAAATTATTCGATATCAATTAAAGGTACAAAATTATATAAACAATGATTAACCGTGATTTACCGAATCGGATATTTGACGAGAAAAATAACGGAGATAAGGGGGTAGAGAAAGAAAAATGACGGATAAATAACTTTATCTCTTATCTATAGCAATGGAGTTGCTTTCATATTTATATTTTTCTATTGCAAAACTAGCACAATTTAAACACAACACTTATTACCAAACTCTTAACAACAGATTTTCAATTATATGGTAGAAGTCCAGAGATAACCTTTTCCCGATTTCATATTCCGGCATTC
>CAMTOW010000213.1 GCA_947074245.1 uncultured Bacteroidales bacterium
AATAGAATGTTAGGCTCCGATGTCCGAGCCGGTCCTTAGTCTAATTGGCTATTAAGAGAAGGCGCTCGCGTGAGTCAAGACTCAGTTGGACGAATTTCTTCCCTACGATTGGTAGTTTCCCTAAGATTCGAAATAGATTCACAACAAATCCGGACATAGATCCCTGAAAAAATAAAAAAATCAGAAACAAACAAGCCGTGACGATCCCGGTTAAAACGAGAGATATCCCCAACGATACGGGAACAAACCAAGCGATCAAGACGACAGCCGTAAGCCAAAAAAAGAAGTGAGAGCAGACATGCATCATTGCATACAGGATCACAGAGGCTGTAGCTCGCTCGGTGTCCATATACCGCCGCAGCTCCATGATTCGATACGGCTCTCCCCCCGCTAAACCGAAAGGCGTGACATAATTCAATGCGTAACCGGAAATGGTATATTTCATCACACTGAAAAACGGGACTTTTTGTTTTTGATCTCCGCCACTCCGGATTATGGAATACCAGGCGATAGTATTGACAAAATAAACAAGCCCCCAAACTCCGATGATAGCGAAAAACCACCACCGTGTTTGCTTGATGTTATCCCAAATAACGTGAAGGCCGATCTTGTACACCATGAATGTAAAGACGCCGATACCGACTATAAAAGCCAGATTCCGCCACAAAGCGGCTTTATTTCGTTTTTCCGGTAAGCTGCTCACAGAAATTTCTGCAGATTCTTTCATGTTTGATGACCATATAAATTAACATTCCATTGAGGACGACCAGTTCGAAGATGAAATACAACCAAGGTAGATTCAAAAATAAACTGATGAATAATGCGATTACACGCGTATTGAATGACAACATATTCGTATATTTCATCAAAGGCTTACTCTTTTCACGGAATACTTCACGCAAATTGGATGGAATCGCCTCGTCTCCATATTTCGAACGCAGTAATTTTCTAAATTGCTGCATATTGGGTGTTATCTTCTCCTGCTTAGACGTATAGTTGCTGTAAAACCACATGAATACCTTGTAAATCGGATCTTGCGCAAATGAAAGCTTTTCATACTCCGCACGCACATAGTCTGAATCGTCCAATTCACTTCCCTTTTTTCCTTTTAAAAAGAATAAATGGATATTCCGGTAATAATCAGCTAAAGATGCTTGCTTACTATGCCAATAACCGGCAATAGCAGCCAATAACCAGATTTTAATTCCCCATTCTGGTGTCAGCCTCAAACAGATCGCCGCGTAAATGGTAATAAACCAAATATCGCCACATGCGCCATCAAGAATTCTTCCCATACGGGAATAATTGCCTGTCATGCGTGCCAACTGCCCGTCTGCACTGTCATAAGTATTGGCCCAGATCAGCAGGAGCATTCCGATTATATTCAGTTCCAGGTTATTAAAATAAAATAGGATACCTGCTCCTACCCCTAAAAATATGGAAAGTACGGAAACAAAATTAGGCGTTGCTCCGATTCTCTCGAAGAAAAGAGCCCATAGATAACCCAATGGTCGGTAAAACTTCAAATCGATAAATTCCTCTGTATCTAAGGATTTCAGCGACTGTTCATAGGAATAGTGCTTCTTTTTTTCAGTCATTAAATTTTCCATCAAATCAGTTTTAACGTATTATTCACCACTCTGAAGCTGCCTAATGCAGCCTCTTGCAGAATACTTTGAGCGATGTATGGAGCTGCTTCGTCACGACATGGAGCAAAACTTGGCCAGTCATTGAAGTCGATGATTCGGATCGAACCGTCTTCCGCTACGATACAGTCTCCACCGTACACCTTCACATTTAATACTTCGGACGCTTTTTGACAAATCTGTTGGAGATAATCCTTGTCAAACGGAATACCTTTTGCTTCTCCATTAATTTTTTCCAGTCCGAACTTACTGTGATTCATATCATAAGGATAAAACCAATAGAAAAAGTTTGTATTGGATACGCCGTAGAATTTGATTAGATCGCCTTTCAAATGCTCATTGATCACGGCTCTCTTTATTCCTCGTAATGCGTATTCTCTCAAAACGCTTTGCCCTTCTTCTGGATGACGCACATAACTGACGTCTTCACGATGAATCGCATGAAAATCACCTCGTTTGATCCAGCAGTTTGCAAAAGTATGATTGTTTATGAATGGAAATACATCTTCATTCGTATTGACGATTAGGCTTCTGGGATGTGGGATATCATGAGCCAAAAGCAGTCTCGTCATTTGTTCTCGGGTACAATTCTCAATTCCGTAACCGGAGTTGACCACTACGACACCTTTATCTTCAAGTTCTTTTAATTTGGCAATTGTCTCCTTATTGCGGGCCATGTTGAAAATGAAGGTTTCCTGTATATCCGTATTTCGAAATTCTTCTTCAGTATATAAGGTTACTTCACATCCGGCTTCTTTCAAATAAGATAAGGTCGCATCGAATATGGCGGCGTCATTGCCGATATGATTCGGAGAATATTGGTTGGAACGAGTTACTCCCGCTAATTTGTATCCTTTCATGTGATTGTTTTTTGGTTTAATGTTCAGAAGAGATAAATGATTCGGCAACTTGTATGTCCGAAGCATGATCCACATCTATGATTTTCGAAAACGGATATGCCTTCAAATTCAATCCGTCTCGGATCAATGCTCGTTGAAAGTTCCTCATTCGGGCCTCTCCTCGTTCGATGGCATGATGTAACACGGGTATCGATGTAGAAGTCAGACAATAGATTCCTCCCGATATATAACGGCATCCGTTGTATTTTTGATCTATAAAGTTCTGTATCTTCAAATTCGAATCCACATCTACATACAATGGCGATTCATCTTCGATATAGTCCGTTACGGCAAACAGTCCGTCAGCTTCGTTTTCCGACTCAAAAGCGGCGATATAGGGTCCGAATTCCTCTTCTCGAAAAATCGTATCGACAGTCGTCAAACAAAATTTCCCTCTGGGCATACGTGAAGATAATGCGTAAAAACTGTGCATGGAGCTCGGTGTCGATTGCACAAGAATATGTACAGGTACTTCCCACTGTTTATGCAAGAGATAATCCTGCACCTGTTTCATCTGCTCATTGATGATAATATATATAGACTCCGCATTATTGGCGATGAATATACGGATTAGACGATCGATCATCTTCTCTCCGTTTAATGAAACCAAAGGTTTGGGCGTAGTTACCCCCTCCTCTAAAAGTCTTGATCCTTCACCGGCTGCGATGATTGCATAATTCATTCGGAATTCTTTTAGTATTGTTTGGAAATTGCAAAATTAGAATTTTTAATAAATTGTGATCTATCCCTCTTTTACCAAATTAAAAAAATACGAAATAGAGAACAAAAAAAGCAATATTCCGACCATAGAATATTGCTTTTTCATCGAACTATGTCAGTTTTTATTCTGCAGCCGAATCTTGAGTCAAATCAAGCTTCTCATTATCTCCACTCTTATCAAAATATTGTTTTCTCAACGGATTGACCCGCATTTCACGAAAACGACTTCTACAATTGAATACGTCGATTGCCGTATAGATTGCTTGTCGGAACGATTCTTCCGAAGCCTTATTCATTCCGGCGATATCATAAGCGGTCCCATGTGCTGGCGAAGTTCGCACCAAAGGTAATCCCCCGGTGTAATTCACACCACGCTCCATCGCTAGAGTTTTAAATGGAATCATACCCTGGTCATGATACATGGCCAATACGGCATCAAACCGGGTATAAGTCACGGCTCCGAAGAATCCGTCGGCAGCATACGGTCCGAAACACAAAATGCCTTTATCCTGCATTTGGCGTATCGCTGGAGTTATGATCTCTTCCTCTTCTTTGCCCAATAATCCCGAGTCTCCGGCATGAGGATTTAGCGACAATACCGCAATACGGGGTTTCTGAATATCGAAGTCTTGTTTTAATACCTGATTAAGAATCTGGATTTTCTCCATAATACTTTCTTGCGTTATATGTGCCGCAACTTCGGATATCGGTAAATGTGTTGTTGCTAATGCGATTCGCAAATTATCTTGCAGCATCAACATCAACGATTTTCTTCCTTTTCCACACTTCTGCTCCAAAAACTCAGTATGACCCGGAAAACTAAAATTATCAGACTGAATGGTATGTTTGTTAATTGGTGCTGTAACTAATACATCCAAAAATCCACTCTCATACTCTTCCACGAATTTTTCCAGAGATTTCAACGATGCTTCTCCGGCAATCTCCGTTGGCTTCGATAATTCCACCTTTAGGTTCTCATCAACACAGTTTACCATATTAAGACGTCCGTCCAAGGCTTCTTCTGCTGTATTGATTATATTGAAATTAACTGCAGGCAATTCCAGTACCTTACGATGATAGGCTGCGATTTTTGCCGAACCGTAAATAATCGGCGTACACAATTCTACAATTCTCGGATCGGATAATGTTTTCAGGATTATCTCGTATCCGACTCCGTTGATATCTCCTTGAGTAATACCGACACGGATTTTATGGGTCTGTTCCATTATTCTTATTTTTTATTTAGCCAACATTACAGGCACTTCTGTCAACATATTGTCTTGCGGCAATTGTAAAGTGTATAACGCAGCTTCCATTTTACGCAACATGTTTCTTTTCTCTTTTTCCGGTTCATAGATTACTGCCTCTGCCGTAATAATTCGCTGATTTGCTTCATCCAGTCGTGTATGATTGACAAACGGACCGCCCATTACATCTCCTGCCATTTCCCACAAACCCCGCATCCCTCCGGTATCT
>CAMTOW010000214.1 GCA_947074245.1 uncultured Bacteroidales bacterium
CAATCAAAAAAGTCAGTCTCGCCCGCTGGCGTAGGATTAGAATTAATCAATTCGTTTTTCTCTGATGGTTGAATAAGGTTTGCATATGATTTATACGCATCAAAGGATAAATCATATGAAAACGGCGATTGTTTGAAATGTGGATTTTTTGTTTCAGGAGGTGTTTTTAAAGACATGATTGTAAGTGTTTATGTGTGTAAAGGGAATTTATGATATTTTTATGTTACAACAAAGATAATAGATAAATGTTCTTAAAATAGAATCTCTTTTAGCTTTATTTTTTAATTAACATTTACCGCTTCGATGTGTAATGAATAAAATAATGCGTAAAATGTAAATATAAGCTTATCAAAAGCAAAAATATTTAGATTTTAATAGCAATACCGGATACCCATATTGACTTCGGAGAAATGTTGTCCGGTATTCTTAAACTGATAGTTGTTATTTCGTTGAAAAAAGAACCTGCTATCCAAGGTTAAGGATAGGTGAGGAATTATATCAATATGAATATATGGTCTAAGGATTCCGATAATCGTATTTCCTTTATCTCCCATAGCACTGAATGTCATAATATCTTGTTGACTTACATCTATTCCTTTTCGATATCCTTTCCATGTAAATATTTGCATCATATTGCAGTTGACTCCAACATTGAACCTGTCGGCAAAATAATATTCCAGATTAATTTTTGCGCTGTATCCTTGACCGAAATTGTATTGTCTTGCATTGAGATAAAAATAAGATGCTTGAGCACCACCTAAAATCACCGCATTTAGATACGACTCTAAACGGATTTGGCTTTTATTCTTATAGGTTTGTTGTAACAAGAAACCCAAGCCTATCGACGCAGGCTCCGAATAACGTAGAGGAGGAACGGTATCGCCTGAAATTGTATCATTGTCCATATAATGAAAATGCTGAAAAATACCCCATATCATTTTTTTCTTATTATTCGAAACGGGTATCGGTTTTGTCCAAAGGCTTCCTGTGGCATTCACTTCCGAAATGAAATGTTTACCTGATGAAGGATCAAGCGTGAAATCCAAATTGAAATAATCAAACGGCTTCTGGTTTTCCGCTCTAAAGGGATCTCCGTAATGATATTGACCTTTTATAAAAGGGGTCCAATGATGTTTGTGCTTATCAAAGGATGTGAGCATTCTCGCACCAGACGCAATACCGAATGATATCGGGTATATTTCATCAATTTTAGCCGGACGATATTGCTTTCGCCTCCACATTTCACCGGTAATTAAGCGATTTATGCCATTCATAGGGCATGTCAGGAATCCGAATAATTCCCGAAAAACTCGATTGCATCCGCTTGCCGAATTATCAATGATCGAAGAAGATATCCGAAAAGAAACTTCCCCTAAAAGAGAGCCACCTATGGTAGTCGCTATTTGGTCATTATATGCCGGAGGTTCGTTCTCAAGCATTTTTTCCCAAATGAAACTTGCTCCGAAAACATAAGGCACACATTCCCAGAAATTCATTCCTGAAACCCTTGCTCCTGAATAATCCATACTACCGTGGAAGGGATGTGAAAGAAGATTAGTGCCAAATTGATCGTTGTCCCACAAATTGCTGAAAAGAAAATTGGAGGTTATGGTATGGGCATTAATTCTGGAGAAATCCGTATTTTTTATATAACGGTCGATTGTAAAAATTGATACATCCGGTATGATTGCCATTATGGCAGCCTTGAATGGCCGCTTTAATGTATCGGATCATAAAAGGTATTTCTGAATGGTCCTGTTGTGTATTGAGCATTCAGAGACATTGAAAATGAAAGGAAGCAAATTAGTGATATAAAAAACGATTTAGGTAACTTCATATTCATTAAAAACACAAATCATCTGCTGTAATAACAGAAGATCGAAGAAAAAAGTTTGATGGATGAAATACGAAATATCACGTTATCTGCATTGTCTGAAAAATTTATTTCATATCGATATTTGGACAATTTTCGGAAGGAATGATTCCGAAAAATCCATAAATCGAGTCAAGGATTTTGATTGGGAAAGATCGGGAATAAGAGGCATTTCCTAATTGAAAATGAAAAGCTCCGGATTCAGAATATTACTTCATGAATCCGGAGCTTTACTATCTGGAACGAGTGTCTTTGGGTGTGAATCCCGGCGAATGCGGGTGGTTACTTTTTTATTTGAATCTCTTCTTGGTTTTTTCGTGGTTATAATTTGAATTTTCTTAATCGCGACGCATTTATAATGACCGATAGAGAACCTAAAAACATAACAATTACAGCTATTAACGGATCGGATAGAAAATGTATATCAAATAAGAAAAGTATACCTCCCGCAATAGGAAGCATAATCAAATTATAAATGAATGTCAGAAATAAATTTTCTTTCATATTGCGGACGCTCTTACGACTAATATGTATCAGCATCAGCAGTAGCTTTAGATTCCGATTTAATAAAACCACGTCTGCCGCATCCGCCGCAATATCATCTGCAGATCCAATCGCTATTCCGGCATTCGCTTGAGCCAAAGCTCCGGCATCGTTGAATCCGTCACCAATCATTACAACTTTTCGGTTTTCGTGTTGCAATTTTCTGATTTGTCTCGCGCGATTGCGAGAAGATACATCCGCAATAACATGTTCGACATTAATCTGACGAGCGATATTTAACGCCGTGGACGAGTGTTCTCCTGTAAGTATGATAACATCTTTACCCAGTTTCTCAAGTTTTAAGATCACTTCTCGTGCTTCCGGGCGAGGTTTGTCTGCTACGGCAATGATTCCCTCCAGTTGATTCTCGATTGCGATCATGACTGTCGTTTTACCCTGAAGCGCTAATTCTCTTGTTATGGCGAGCCCTTTCGATATTTGTTCTTCCGGAAGGTTGATTAGCTTCATCAATTTGTAGTTGCCGATATCAATTCTTACATCATTTACAATCGCCTCAATACCTTCGCCCTCGATCAATCTAACGGGGTCGGGAGTGTTTATTTGAAGATTTCTTTCTTTCGCTTTATTGACAATTCCAATAGCCAACGGATGTTTTGATAAGGACTCTGCTGATGCTGTCAGGGCGAGAAGATCATCTTCACTCATTGTTCCGGTTCGGATTATATCTGTTACAACCGCAACTCCCTCAGTCAAGGTACCTGTCAGATTGAAAACGAATGTGTCGGCATTCTTTATGGCCTCAAGAGAATTACTGCGACGAATCAATATCCCATGTGTCGTAGCACCGCGAGTGGCGAAAAGAATAACTAAAGGAATTGCCAGCCCGATGGCTACCGGACAAGCGATCACTAATACTGAGATAAAGATATTGAATGCAAATTCGTAATTCTGATTAAGGATATACCACAATCCGGCACTGATAAACGCTAAGGCTAATCCAACAGGGACTGCCCATGCAGAAACCTTATCAGCCAAACGACCTAGATGAGGTTTGGAGTTTTCTCCTTCCTCGATCATTTGTATTATAGAATTGAGCATTGTTTCATTACCCGACTTCTCGATTTTTATATGTATCGGATTTTCCAGATTCAACATCCCCGCAAGTACGCGATCATCGGTGGATTTTAAAACAGGAGTTTTGTTTCCCGAGAAAATGCTTTCTTCGATTTTACTGACCCCTTTAATAATCACTCCGTCCGCAGGTATAATCATATTGACAGGAACCGATACAATGTCTCCTTCTTTCAAAGAGGAGGGGGATACCTCTTTGTGTGTATCATCCGACGTGACAAGAGTGCACGTAAGCGGGATCAATGTAGAAAGATGTTCAAGCGCGTGAAGGCTTGTTGAGCGACTTCTGTTTTCGATATATCGTCCGAGCATGATCATCGCGATGATCGCTCCGGCGCTCATATAATACAGAGGGTTATTTTCCAAGCTGCTCCCTTTGAAAATCACGAATGCCGAAGAAACGAAACTGATGATCAATGACGCTGAAGCACCAAGTGCTACGAGTGAGTCGACATTTGGATGAAGATTGAATATCTTTCGCCAGCCCAGATAGAAATAACGACGGCCCGTAAATACAATAGGCGCGCATAAAATAAGCTGTAATATACAGAAGCTAACCGGGTTGTATTCGTAGCTAATCGGTTGCGGCAACGGGTAATGAAGCAGGGGACTTAATCCGATAGCTAACAAAGGAGCTAAAAAAACCAAAGCTACGATGAGTTGGTTTTTCCGTAATTTTCGTTTTATACGTTTTCTGCGCATTTTCCTTTCAAAAGATTGTCTTTTGGAAGAGTTTGTTCCTGGAACGATAATCTCATATCCCAGGTTTCGTATTTGACGTGTAATTGATTTTAATGTAATTATATCCGGATTATAATCTATAAATACAGATTCGGAAGCAAGATTAACGGAAGCGTCTTTGATTCCATCTATTTTCTTTAAATGCTTTTGTAACCTGTAGGCACAAGATGCGCAGTGCATCCCTTCTATATAGAATCGCTCTTTCATAATTAATATGTTATCACTATTTAAACAATCTTATTGATAAGATTGCCAACGATTTTAATTAATTTAATGATATACAATCTGCTGAAAATCGCTTACGGATTTCTGATTATTAAAGATAACGAACTTTGCAGCTGATACCTAATAATGGATCTTGAAAAAACATAGCAAAAAAACGAGAGCCTGTCTGAATTTAATCAGACAGGCTCTCGTAAGGAGGTCAGTAGCAGATTCGAACTGCTGTAAGCGGTTTTGCAGACCGGTGCCTAGCCACTCGGCCAA
>CAMTOW010000215.1 GCA_947074245.1 uncultured Bacteroidales bacterium
GTGTGCTCTTCCGATCTGAATTAAGACAACCATAAAAAAGGAATTATGAGAAAGATTTTTTATCCATTCGCTTTTTTATTATTACTGACAGCCTGCGGAACGGATTCTGCCAAGGTGAAAAGGCTGCAGATGGAGAATGACTCGTTGGTGCTTGCCAATACGCAACGCACGGAAGAGTTTGACGAACTACTTTCGACTCTGAACGAAATCGAAGACGGATTTCAGCAGATCAAAGACGCTGAGAATTATCTGACGATTTCGGCACAATCGAATACCGACCTGACACATTCGGCTAAAGAACGTTTGTCGAATGATATGCAGATGGTGCAACAGATCCTTAAAAACAATAAGGAACAGATTGAGAAGTTGCAGAAGCAATATGACCAGAGTCGATATCAGACCGCTGAAATGAAAAAGACCATACAGCGTCTGAGCAAAGAGATCGAATCGAAAACCGCACTGATCGCATCGTTGCAGGATCAGCTTGCGAAAAAAGACGTGCAGATCGCCGAGCTTTCGCAATCGGTATCAGAACTTGCGGGAACCGTAGATGAACTGGCTCAAGAAACCAAAGAGCAGCAGGCTATCATGGCCAAACAGAGTCAGGAACTGAATACGGCTTACTATGTATATGGTACAAAAAAAGAGTTGAAAGAGGAGAAGATATTGACCGGTGGCGGTCTTTTCGAATCATCGAAGGTGATGGAGGCTGATTTCAATAAAGATTACTTTACGAAAGTAGATGTTCGTAATCTGAAAGATATTCCGTTGTATTCGAAAAAGGCGAAAGTATTATCGAATATGCCGGCAGGATCGTATATGTTCCAAAAAGGAGATGACGGAAACCTGACGCTACATATCAACAACGCGACCGATTTCTGGAGTCTGTCGAAATATCTGGTGATCCAGGTAGATTAAGGAGGACGGATGTACAAGCATATTTTCCTTGATTTTGATGATACGCTTTATGATACGCACGGAAATGCGGATGAGGCGTTGCGTGAGCTTTTCGAACACTTCCGTCTGGGCGATCATTTTTCATCGCAGGAACAATTTCTGACAAGTTATTGGAAAAAGAACCAAGAGGTGTGGGCGCAATACAGTCTCGGGCAAATTTCGCGCCAGAAGCTGATCTTGGATCGCTTTCTGTATCCATTGCGGGAAGGCGGGATCGATGATGAGAAATTCGCTCTGGAGCTGAATGACTGGTTTCTAGATCGAACGGCGCAGAAAACCGGACTTGTAGAGGGGGCGAAGGATCTTCTGGAATATCTGAAGAACAGCTATCATCTGCATATCATCAGTAACGGGTTTACCGAAGTGCAGTACCGGAAAATGAAAAACTCGGGAGTGGATCATTATTTCGAACAGATCATCCTTTCGGAAGACGTGGGCGTGAATAAACCCGATCCGAGAATTTTTGATTTCGCGCTGGAGAAAACCGGAGCCAAACGGGAGGAATCGATCATGATCGGGGATAATTATGATACGGACATCACGGGGGCGATCCGCAGCGGGATCAACCAATTGTTTTACAATCCGAAAGCAGACTTCGTGCCGACGATCTTGCCGACCTATGAGGTGCGGACTCTGAAAGAGATCGAATCAATTCTGTAAGAAACAGGACATTTCGGAGAAACGAAGTCGGAATAATCGTTATAAAATCGTATAACCGAACGGGAAATCATCTTGAGAAAGATGTGTTTCCCGTTCGGTTTTTTTGCATAAACCTGCCTAGGAATGAGGCGAAAATGAAGGTTGAAAAACGTCAGGCAGGAAATGAAAAATGGTCAGGCAGAAAAAAAGAAAAACCCAGGCAGGAAAATGAGAAAACCCAGGCAGGAAAAATACAGGCTGTCAGAGGCTTGTTATCTAAGCTTTTATTTGATTTTTTACGAAGTATTGTCTGACTGAAAGATAGGCGCAATCGGATTTTCTTTTGTAATTTTGTGGCGATTTTTAATTAACCGCATTATGCCTTTACAACTTCCAGAAAATTTACCATCTGTCGAGGCTTTACGTAACGACCGGATTCCGGTGACGGCCAGCGATTTGGGAAAGAGTGAACAGGCTCCCCAGTTGCGGATCGTCATTCTGAATCTGATGCCCATCAAAGAAACCACCGAGTATGACTTGCTTCGATTGCTGTCGACCACCCCGCTTGAAGTGGAAGTGGAGTTGATGCGAATCGGGAGTCATGTGTCGAAGAATACAAGTGAGGAGCATCTGAACCGGTTTTATAAAACCTTTGAGGCGCTTAAAGAGGAGCATTTCGACGGAATGATCATTACCGGAGCCCCGTTGGAGCAGATGGAGTATGAAGATGTGCGCTACTGGGAGGAGTTGCAACAGATTTTTGAATGGGCGCGCGCCACGATGGCTTCGACGCTTTTTATCTGTTGGGCAGCACAGGCAGGTTTGTATCATTTCTATGGTATTCCGAAATACGCATTGGACCGGAAGATGTTTGGCATATTCCGCCATGAACCGGCTGACGCAAGTGAACTTATCTTTCGGGGATTCGATGATGAATTCTTTGTGCCGCACAGCCGACACAGCGAGATCCGCGCAACGGATCTTTTGAAACGACCGGAACTGACGATTCTTTCGGAATCGCCCGAATCGGGAGTGTATCTGGTGAAAGCGCGCGAGGGAAGGGAGATTTACGTGACCGGACATTCGGAATACGCACCCTATACTCTTGACGGAGAATATAAACGGGATATCGCCAAGGGACTGGAGATTGAGAAGCCCAGAAACTATTACCGGAATGACGATCCGGACCAGGAGCCTTTGGTACGGTGGCGAGCGCACGCTAATCTGCTGTTCAGCAACTGGCTGACCTATTATGTAAATCGCACGATCTGACGAATCAAGATCTATATTTCAGACAAACTTAACTATGACAAGATATATTGAGCTTTTGGCTCCGGCAAAAAACGTAGAAACGGGAATCGAAGCCATCAACCATGGTGCCGACGCTGTATATATCGGAGCAGATCGCTTCGGGGCACGTTCGGCAGCCGGTAATTCGGTTGAGGATATCGCCCGTTTGGTAGAGCATGCCCATTTATTCGGAGCGCGCGTCTATGTGGCTTTGAATACGGTTTTGACCGACGAGCAACTGCCGGAAGCGGAAAAGCTGATTCATGAACTGTACGGAATCGGGGTGGACGCGCTGATCGTGCAGGATATGGGAATCTTACAACTCAATCTGCCTCCGATCGAGCTACACGCAAGCACCCAGACCGATAACCGAACACCGGAAAAAGTGAAGTTTTTCGAAGAAGCCGGTTTTTCGCAGGTGGTACTTGCGAGAGAATTGTCGGTGAATCAGATCCGTAATATTTCGGAGCAGACGAACGTGCCGTTGGAGGTGTTCGTGCACGGAGCTTTGTGTGTGAGTTACAGCGGGCAATGCTATCTTTCGGAAGCCTTGTCGGGTAGAAGCGCCAACCGAGGAGCCTGCGCGCAATACTGCCGTTTGCCTTATAACCTGCTTGACGCCACGGGCAAGACGCTGGCGAAAGGGAAGCACCTGTTGTCGCTGAAAGACCTGAATCAATCTGATTATCTGGAGCAGCTGATCGACGCAGGCGCGACTTCGCTGAAAATCGAAGGGCGACTGAAGGACGTATCGTACGTGAAGAACATCACGGCATATTACCGGAAGAAGCTGGACGAAATCATGAAGCGCAGACCCGACCTGAAACCGAAATCGGCCGGACGATGCAGTTTTACGTTTACGCCGAATCCGGCAAAAAGTTTCAGCCGCGGATTTACGAACTATTATCTGAACGGACGAGAGAAAGACGCGGTGATATCGCCCGATACGCCGAAGTCGATGGGAGAATATGTCGGTACGGTGAAAGAGATCCGAAAAGGAAGCTTTACGGTAGCGGGACTAGTCGCATTGAACAATGGCGACGGTTTGTGTTTCCGCAACGGGAAAGGCGAATTCGAGGGATTCCGGGTGAATAAGGTGGAGGACAATCGCGTGTTTCCGGCAGAATGGCCTGCCATCGAGCCCAAAATGAAGCTTTATCGCAACTTCGATCATGAATTCGAGAAGGAGTTGAGCAAGAAAACGGCAGAACGAAAAATTGGAGCCGATATCTATTTCGGGGAAACCGAGACCGGATTTGAACTGAGGCTGAAGGATGAAACCGGATGCGAAGCGACGGTGACACTGGATTGTGAAAAAACGGCGGCTCAAAAACCACAAGAAGAGAATCTGAAACGACAGCTGGGTAAGACCGGCAACACGATATTTGAGGCGAAACAGATTGAAATCGATCTGAAAGGGGATTATTTCATCCCATCGTCGACACTGAACGAATTGCGCCGTCAGGGAATCGAGGCATTAATCAATCAGCGTAAGGAAACTTACCAAAGAAACGAGCCCGAATTCCAACCGACGCACCATACGTATCCGCAAGGGACATTGAGCTATTTGGGGAACGTGACAAACAACCATGCCCGAAGCTTTTACGCTCAGCACGGAGTGACGGAAATCGCTCCGGGATTTGAGTTAAAACATGTATCGGGAGTGCCCGTGATGTTTACCAAACACTGTATCAAATACGCCATGGGCTGGTGTCGGAAACTCCAAGGAGCTACCGATACACCACAGGAACCTATGTTTCTGGAATACAGAGACAATCAGATCGGAAGAGCACACGTCTGAACTCCAGTCACTCCGGAGAATCTAGTATGC
>CAMTOW010000216.1 GCA_947074245.1 uncultured Bacteroidales bacterium
GTTTCACTTTCATGCCCGGACGAACCTTTAGTAATCCGGTTACCACATAATTATCGGTCGGACTTATTCCCGAATTGATCACTCGTAACGAATCTGAAATCAATTGACCTAAAACAACCTTACGATATTCGACTTTGGAAGAATCATTCACGACATACATGAATCGACCTAACTGATCCGTACCGATTGAAGCATCCGGAACCAATATCGCATTTTCTTTTTCTTCGTAAGGAAATACCACTTTTACATATAGCCCATCTTTCAACAGACCGTCTTTATTGTCAATCACACCACGCATGTTGATTGTTCCGGTTGACATATCCACGTTCGGAGCGAAATAATCCAGTTTAGCCTTAAATGCCGGAATATTCTCTTCTGCGTTCGGAATGATGGTAAGTTCCGATAGTTTGGCCATATCTTCTGGTTTATTTTTTTGCACGGCCATGTTCAGGTATTGATTGTCTCCAACACTGAAGTTGACATATAGCTTATCGTCCTGATAAATTGTCGCCAAGGTTGGAGCCGAATTACCATTTAGGAAATTACCCGGATCATATTGATTCTTCGTCACACGTCCTGTAAACGGAGCATTGACATAACAGTAACTCAAATTCGTTTTGGCTGTTTGTAAGGTCGCTTGAGCGTTTCTTACCGCCGCCAATGATTGATCATAATTCGCTTTGGTCTGAATTACCTGTATCTCGGAAACGGCATTTGCCTTAGCGGCTTCTACCGTTCGCTCATAGGTTGCCTGATCATATTCTAGCGTCGCCTGAGCTTCGGCGAGCGATGCTTCAGCCTGCAACACATTGTCTTTATAGGTAGTGGGTTCGATCACAAACAAAGGCTTCCCTTTATTTACTCGTTCTCCCGGCATATATAATACCTGATTCAACGAGCCGGAGACCCTTGCCACCAGATTTACCGTATTGAGTGCCTGCAAATAACCAGGATATTCATCGGTCAGGATGATCGTTTGGACCTGTGGAGCTGCGACACTTACCGGAAACTCGATATTCTCTACCGGTTTGGTCTTTTTACATGATGTCATTCCTGTTGTGGCCAATAGAATTAATGAATATATATATAGGCCGGAGTGATTTTTTTTCATAATATGCAGGTTTTATAATTATTCCAATGACATGTCCCATCCTCCACCGAGAGCCTGATACAACTGGATCAGATCCAATAATACATTACCTTCGGATGCGACTAATGAAGTTTGATAGGATAATAAAGATTGCTGAGAGTTTACGACATTGATAAATGCGGATAATCCCATCTTATATAATTCGACAGATAAATCGAGTGAATTTTGAGCTTCAATCACAGCCGAACGTAGCTCTACTTGTTGCTTGATCGAATTTTTATAAGATGTTATCGCGTTATCTACTTCTTGCAATGCGGTCAAAACCGTAAGGTTATAGTTATTGATCGCACTTTCAAGTTCAGCTTTTGCCGATGTAACAGCCATGGCACGCTGACCTCCGTTAAAAATTGTCCATTTCATCACAGGCGCTATTTCCCATGTCATCGATGGATTCTTAAACAGATGATTCATATCATGCGATGCAACTCCAATCTGTCCGGAAAGGAAGAAACTCGGAAACCAATCAGCGCGTGATGCACCCAGCAAATTTGCTTGAGCCTGCACTTGATATTCCACTTGGCGAATATCTGGACGTTGACGAATCAATGCTGCCGGCACGCTTACCGGTACGATACGTTGCGCGTCGGGCCAAATTGATGTCGAGGACAACACAGGAGTAATTTCAGACGGAATTTGCCCAAGCAAAACCGCTAAGGCATTGATATAAGTAGTGACGGCTGTTTCGTAAGTCGTTATTGCCGCTTTGGTATTGTAATAAGTTGATTTTGCTTGAGTAACATCTAGTTTAGAAGCAAGACCGGCTTCATAACGGGCTTCAGTTATTCTCAACACCTCCTGCTGAGAAACAATGTTCCTACTCATTACGTCAACTTGACGTTGTGCCGTACGTAAATTGATATAAGCCGTACCGATGGATGCTGCCATTGAAACCATCGTAGCATAGTATTCGGCTTTGGATGCCTTATAAAGCTGCTTTTCAGCTCTGGCCTTCTGCCAGATCGTACCGAAAACATCGATCTCCCAATTCATACTAACCGTTCCACTATAATAGGATGAATAGCGCGGATCGGTTTTAGATACGCCTGTATATCCACTTTCACGAGTGCGGGTCCACCCTGCTGCCAAATCAAATGATGGCAAAAGCCCTCCATACGCACTGATCATCGTAGCCCGGGCTTGAGCAATCCGATTTTGAGCAATCAGGATATTCCAGTTGGTCTTCACGGCTTCATTGATTAGGGAGTCTAACAATGGGTCATTGAACGTTGTCCACCATTGCTCCTCAATCGGAAGTTTCTGTTCGATTAATGAATCTGCCGTATAAGAATCCGGCATCTTTAACTCTAACCATTTGGGGTTTGTCTGGCCGGTCGCTTGGAAGAAACCGAAAACCAATAAGAAAGTAAAACCTGTCCTTTTAAAGATTTGGATTAAACTTATCATGATATTTTTAGTTGAAGTAAGATATTTAAAACCTTTTTGTGAATAAACAGATTATAATAATGATAAGTTTATTAATCATTTGAAAATAAGATTTATTTAAAGAATAGATAAAAAAAAGAGACCGCCTGATATATCATTATATCAAGCGGTCTCTTTTTTAATTTACTCGACTGAGTTATCGATTATTTTATTTCAAATGTCAATTCTTCATCCGGCGAAGCCAACAGTCGTTCTTTACATGCTACGGCATCCAAATGGAAGTGTCTGAAAATAAAATCAATGAATTTAAACAATTGATTTTCATCAGGAGCTTCGATTGTCAGATTATCATGCGTAAAAATACTTACTCCATTTTTCAATTGAATATCAAAATCAAAGATACTTAATTGCCCATTTTCAAAGACGGGTTGAACGATCTCCTCCAGATTGTCATAATCTTTCATATCACCTACAAGAAAATAATGCTCTGGTTCAGCGTCTAAGACGTACATTTCTTCGATATCATCAAGCTTGACATGTTCAAGAATTACAGGAAGGACTTGTTTAACGGGAAAATCCACTGCATTTTCTTCACTGACATAAAGAACTGATAATTTATCGTTTTCCATATTTATAGTTATTTGTTGATACAAATATAAAAACAAAATACGGTTATGTATGTTTGAGCGTAATTTATACTTTATGATATATGGAAATGAAAACGGGAATGATCCTATCGGCAGATAGTGCCATTCCCGTTTTCATTTCTATGGAATTATTATGAACCGATTTGAAGTGAAGCGTCATCTTGAAACGGCAAACTGTTTGTCTTTCTATTCTTCCGATTCATCCAGGCCGTTATCAAGAACGGTATGGATAAAAAGAAGAGCGCACCTCCTACTTCAAATAAGATGTATGTGGTCTTGAATTCCATCGGTAATGAAGACGGAGGGAAAATAGAGAACACCATACATAATAACATTGATGAAATTCCGGCTAACGAGAAAAACCAGATCCCGAACTTACCACCTGGTACCCGATAGCTTCGTTTTACGTTTGGATGAGTATAGCGTAATCGTAAAGCAGAAGCGAAAATCAATAAGTAGGTAACCGAATATAATAATACGGTGAGTACCAAAACCATGAAAAAGCCGGCGTTGATAGATGGAACAAGCATATATACCATTACGATCGTCGTAAGGATTACAGCCTGGAGGATCATAAACACGATTGGCATACCTTCTCGGTTGGTCTTATGAAAAAATTCCGGCATATTCCCATCTTGAGCAACCGCCAACATCGCTTTACTCGGTCCGAGCAACCAAGTTGAAAGCTGTCCGAAAGCACCGAACCCGATCATCAGCGCCACCAATGGCGACAACCACTGTAAGTTCATCTTTGAAAAGAAAATATGAAACGTTTGCATAATTCCGGATGCTAATCCGATTTCCTCTTTCGGTACCACCATCTGAATGGATAAAGCTCCGATTATATTCAAAACCAACATTAGTAATGTCGCAACGATCATGGCGATCGGAAAGTTTTTCTGAACATTCTTCGTTTGAGGTGCATGTACGGCTACTGCTTCCGATCCACTATATAACAGGATTATACCCGTAAAAAATACCAGATTATTCATTTTACTAAAATCCGGAAGGATGTTCCCCCATGTAAACGATGGCAAATCAATCGGATGTCCTTGCGTAATCCAAATAGCTCCAAATGCGATAATCAATACGAACGGAATCGCAACTCCGATCAAATAACCGGCGGTAGAGATAAATGTACTCGCTTTTAATCCTCGCAGATTAAATAAAGTCGGCAGCCAAATACAAACGATACTGACTCCGATTATAAAATATCGATTCGATGCATATTCAGGATTTACTACATAAGCCATCATCGCAGCGATGAAAGATGCGACCATTACCATTCCTACACACATTTGAGCCCAAAACATCCATGCGCCAACAAAAGCCCATTTCTTTCCAAATGCCTGTTTGATCCAAGAATAAGCCCCACCTTCACTAGAGAAGCCCGTCGCTAATTCAGCACTGATCAAAGCAACTGGTAACTGGAATACAAGAGCGGCCAACACCATGTAGAAGATCTGAGTCAGACCGGTTTCAGCCAACATCGGTAGATTGCGGATACTC
>CAMTOW010000217.1 GCA_947074245.1 uncultured Bacteroidales bacterium
AATCCTATACCGTCAATTGGTCCGATGGGGTTTATAGTTCCAACGATAATGCATCATATTGGCAAGGTATGATCGGATATCCGATCATAGCGGTTTTGATGCTTCAGGGGAAGCTGCCTTTAAATAAAGAGATTCTACCTCTTTTTGCCGGAATCAATTGGAAGCAGATCAATTCGGTATATCAAAATGATTATACACAGGCATTGGCTGAGGTATATCGTGATATAACTGTAAAAGGATATGATTTGGATCCGATAGAAGCATCTGTGCAGGTTTGTTATGATCAGCTTTTGAATTTGAAAATACAAACCAAACGAAGCGCATCATTGCCACCGAAATAATGTTTCCAATTTATTAAAATCCGCTTTGATAAATATTGAAGAAAGATCTTCTTTATCCAAGAATATAAAAAGCCCTCAAAAGTCAAATAAAAAACTTTTGAGGGCTTTTCTGTACAGAATTATGATAATAATCAATCGATTTTTGTTCTTGAAATTAACAAGCAGTTTATCAGGTGTTTATGATTTTGATTGAGGTCGGTCGAATAGCAATTCTGTTTCAAATCACTCTGTAAGCGCGATTGACTGTTCCGAAGTCAAATGTTTCCTGATCAAATGTCCGAACAAAGTCTCATCCCGGTATGAAACGATTTGAATTTTTCTCCGAGTTCATTTCTCAGAATCGAGATCGCTTGATCCGAAGTGCAATGTCCGGTTACGATACTCAGATCCGGATAACGACTTTTTACCCTGTGGGCTATTTCGATAATTTGCTCTTGATTTTCAAAATCTCCATCTACAAGATGCATTCCTCCGATGAATCGGATAATGGGGACATCCGCGAATTTATCCTGACACGATTCGATCGTATTGAAAAGACCGTTATGTGTGCAAGCCGATAAGATTATCAGTCCTTTTTTCGTATGCATACAAATGGCGATCTCATGCGAGAAATCATCTTTTATCTCCTGCTTACCTTCTTTTTGATAAAATAAAGTGTGATTTGCCAGAGGTTTGGGATACTTGTTTTTTGAAATGAAAAACAAAGACAGGTCGGATTCAGGATTATAATCGCTGCTTAAGAAATGAAAACGGCTTGAGAACTCCTCGAATATTTTATTGTTCAATCCGATTTCTCGTTTCTCCACTTTTCTGCATGTAAAGCATTTACTTTGGGGGATTCGGTCGGAGAGGAAAACCCGTGCATGGTCATTCTGAGTTAAGAACGATCTTAAACCACCACCATGATCATTATGTCCGTGCGAAATCACGAGATAATCAATGTCACGGATATCTATACCCAACGATTCTGCATTTTGTATAAATTTACTCGAGGCGCCGGTGTCTAACAACCATTTTTTATCATTCCATTCAAAATAGATGCTCAATCCATGCTCTGATTTTAATCCATTTACGCTGTTTTCTCCTTTTCGGTTATCGATAAGTACAATACAATTTTTAATCATGAGTGCTTGATTGATTCAAATCCTTTTTTGAGGTAACTTCCCAATGGAATGGTTCGATTTCATTATGAGCCGATTTCCACGAAGGTTTTCGCAATTTGTAAATAATGAACGGTAAAGCGACAAAAATAATGCTTCCGCTGATAAGAATCCCATACCAAACGACATTACTTCCGGTAGAGATTTGAGCGGGAGGGACGAAGCTTAGTATAAATGCTGCAAAAGAACTGATGAAGCCGATTCCGGCTACCAACCAGATTAAAAAGTTCCCTTTTGCACCGATACGAAATGGTCTTTTTAAATCTTTCATTTTATATCGCAATGCGATTGCGGCTGCAAACATCAACATATACATGATCAGATACAACAGGATGGTAAGTTGCGATAAGATCTGATAGAAGCTTTGTACGGATGGCATAACGATAAATAATAGACTTAGTCCGGTTACCACCAGTCCTTGTACGATAAGAATGTTTTTCTGCACTCCGTTCTTATTGGTCTTTACAAAATAGGGGGGCAGATATCCTGCTTTTCCTACAGCCAGTAATCCTCTCGATGGTCCGGCTACCCAGGTTAAGACTTCGGCGATCATACCGAAAGCCAAGGCCAATGCGAGTATAGGCGATGCCCACGGAATACGCAGATAACTGAAATAGTTGTCGAAGCCAACCAGAAGACTGTGGATGAGGTTTATCTGTTTTTGAGGAATAATCAACCCCAAGGAATAGGTGCCTAAAATGAATATGAGCACGGCGGCCAATGATCCGATAAAAACAGCTCGGGGGTAGTTTTTGGTCGGATTTTCCATATTTTTCACATGTACGCCCCCCAATTCCATACCGGCAAAAAACAAGAAGATGCTGGATGCCAACACGAGATTGTCGAATTTAGACAGATCCGGGAAGAAATCTCCATGAAGATCCATCTGAGGTGTACCCCCTGTCAGAAGGTAGATAATACCGAAAACAATCAGCAGAAAGGCAGGAATAATCGTTCCGACTATTCCCCCTGTTTTACTGATCCTTCCTACCCAGTGCAGCCCTTTCATTGCAATGAATGTAGCTATCCAATATACGATTAAGACCACGGCGATCGTAAACTCTTTGTTACTAGCCAAGCTAAGGTCTGCGGCATGATCCAAACCGATGAATGCGATGGAGACCGCGCAGAATGTCAATCCGGATGGAAACCATATTGTGCTTTCAATCCATTGAAGCCATATTGCGAGAAAACCGAGCTTCGTGCCGAACGCTTCACCCACCCACCTGAATACTCCACCTTCTTTATCGCTGAACATCGCGGCCAATTCGGCTGCGACCATGGATGTGGGTATAAGAAATACTACTGCCGCGAAAAGATAATAAAAAGCAGAACTGATTCCATATTCTGCTTCAGCCGGCAAACCGCGAAGTGATACGACAGCCGTGATATTCATGATAGCGACCGTCGATATTGACAAAGTCGCTATTTTTAATGGTTTGAAGGTGGTTTTAGCGTTCTTCATAATTGTTTTATTCGATGACGATGGCTCGTGTCGGATGAAAGATATTCAAATTGAGTTTCTTCATCACATGTTGTAAGGCCAACTGCGCTTTTACCGAATTACCTGCTTTGTCCAAAGCCGGTGAGAACGATGCGATTCCGAATACACCGGGCATTATCCCGATAATTCCACCTCCGACACCGCTTTTGGCAGGAATTCCGGATGAGAAGATCCAATCCCCTGTTTTTTGATAGAACCCGACCGACGCAATCAGAGAAATAATCTGCGGCGTAAACTCTTTTGGGAAGATCTGTTTACCTGTAATCGGATTCCGTCCTCCCTCAGCAATGGTTGTACTCATGATTGCCATCTGTTCATTCGTTACTCCGAGCGAACATTGTCGGGTGTAAAGATCCAACGACATCATTGGGTCATCATAGATTCGGTTATAAACCTGCAATAACCACGATATCGCGCGATTATTGTAATTGGTATCAGATTCCGATCGATACAGTTCATCAATCAAGTGCGGACTGCTTCCGCATAGATCGGTGAGGTGATTCACGATCGAATTCCATTTCCCGGCTTCATCCCCAATGGGTTTTACCAAACTGCATGCACTGATTGCTCCTGCATTTACAAGCGGCGTTCCGGGATGTTCTTTTTCGAGCAGCATCGCCAGGATTGAATCGAAAGGCAATCCGGTCGCGTCCGCGCCGATTTTTGCCAGAAGTTCTTTTGTCCCATGTTGCATCATCACCAGAATGGCGGTTGGAACTTTCGAAACAGACTCTATACCGAAAACATAATCCGTATTTCCTACATTGATCAGTCTACCGCTTGGCAGACATACGGAAATCGCGAATAAATCGCTTGGGATATTGGCTAAATAAGGAATATACCGGGCATTTTCGCCGGTAGAATTGTCTTTAAATAAATCGTATGCTTCATATACGGCATCCGTAATCTGTGAAACAGAGATATTTTTAATCATAATAATTAAGAAAAGGTTTTAGAGTCTATATGTAATAACGCTATTTTTGCATAATGGTTAATAATATGCGAATTTATTAAACATATTATTTTTCAATCGTTGTTTTCAGGTTTAATTTAAGGAGGTGATAATAAAATGAAGATGGTAAAAACGAATGCGGTTCGTTTATTAGACAAAGAAAAGATTCCTTATGAGTTGATCTCTTACGAAGTAGATGAGAATGATTTGGCAGCTACCCACGTTGCCCGTCAATTGGGGCAAGATATCCGCTCTGTATTCAAAACATTGGTTTTAAGGGGGGATAAGACCGGTATATTCGTCTGTATTATACCCGGAGATGACGAAGTGGATTTAAAAAAAGCCGCTAAAATATCAGGCAATAAAAGTGCGGCGATGATTGCGATGAAAGAATTATTACCTCTTACGGGATATATACGGGGAGGATGTTCTCCAATTGGAATGAAAAAACGGTTTCCCGAATACATTCATCGTTCCTGCATCGATTTACCTTTCATCTTTATTAGTGCGGGAGTACGGGGGATGCAGATCAAAATCAATCCTGCCGAATTGATCAAGTGGTTGGACATTTCCCCATGTGATCTGGTTCTGGAAGAAGATAGTTCGGATCGGCATATTGAGCGATAGACAAAAAATAAAAAAGCATCATTTCAATTTGAAATGATGCTTTTTTGTGATCAGGCTGGGATTCGAACCCAGGACCCACAGCTTAGAAGGCTGTTG
>CAMTOW010000218.1 GCA_947074245.1 uncultured Bacteroidales bacterium
GATGAGTTATTACTTACCCGACACATCTCCTGCGCGGTGCTATCGCTATTCGATGTCTGCTGTAAACCCCGAGGAGATACTATTTCAACAAAATGGGAATGAGATAGTTTTCGATAATCCCGAAGCGGGATATGGTTATTTCATAGAACAAGATAATAAACGACTTTCCTATATATGGCTCATTGACTATCAAAGTCATGAACTCGAATTAAGAAACCTATCGATCGATACCGAGATGAGTGACTGTAATTCCGTTCGTTTATTATTGGATCAACAGTCGTCGTCATTGAATTATTATACGATCAACGGGAGATTGGAAACAATCGATCGATTGTTATCATTGTCTTATCAGACTCTTTCCTGGAACGAGGATTCCAATTCATACGATGTTATTGAGAAAACCGAATCGACTCGATGTAATTCCGAGTTGACAATCGATGCACCCTATATCGATACGGATTACCAACTGACAGGAGATCAGTTTTTGACTTATTGGAATATCGCCCAAACAATTCATTCCGATGTTTACAATGCCAAGGCGGTAACCGGAAAAGCCTTTGCCGAACAAATCGTTCGTGAAGCCGGTAATGAGATTGATAAAGAGAACGGTTCATTAGGCGGATCCGCGCCGGTAGAAATCGAATTCAACGGTTATTCTAATACGCCGGTTGTTACTTATCAGGCATGGGAGTTTTCAAAAGATCCTAATTTCGGGATTCTTGAAGCTACTTATGTTGAAGAGAGTCTCAATTACTCATTTGATACAGAAGGAACTACGTATGTCCGTTACATTGTGAGCAATGCCGAAAATACATGCGAAGATATCGTCGAAACATTTACCATAAATGTTTCCGAGTCAAGCCTCAAAGTCCCGAATGTTTTCACACCGGACTCGGAATCCGGCAATAACCAAATCTTTAAGGTCGCGTATCGCTCCATTATCAAATTCGAAGGGCGAGTATTTAACAGATGGGGGAATGAGCTTTTCCATTGGACCGATCCTGCCGAAGGTTGGGACGGAAGGTATCATGGCAAGGTTGTTCCTACAGGCGCCTATTACTATGTTATAAAAGCCGAAGGAGTCGGGGGCAAAAAATATAATCTCAAAGGAGATATCAATGTATTAAGAACCAAAAAGTAAATTTTAGAAAAACCATAAACTATGAATAAATTACAGACAATCATCTGTAGCACCTCGGTAATTGCACTACTTGCCGGCGGATTAATCTTTCTAAGTGCGAACAACTCTCAGAAAGCAGATGAAAACAAACCTCTTGTCCAGACATTCACTACCGTTCCCGAATTCGGTCCCACCGTGCAGATTGCAGGTGAAAAGATTGATCTGACCCGATATGATATGTTTGAGCGTTACGATCGTGAACTGACGAGCTTTACTTATACCCATAACGCTACTTTATTGATCATGAAGCGAGCGAATCGCTTTTTCCCCATTATGGAGCCGATCTTAAAAGAAGAAGGAGTCCCGACGGATTTTCTTTATCTCTGTGCTATTGAAAGCACGCTGAATACCCGCGCGATATCTCCGGCTAAGGCTGCCGGGTTGTGGCAATTCATGGAGGGAACCGGCAAACAATTCGGATTGGAGGTCAATGGTTTCGTTGATGAGCGATACAATATTGAGAAGGCGACCCGTGCGGCATGTAAATACTTAAAACAAGCCTATACGAAATATGGCAGCTGGATGGCTGTCGCCGCGTCTTACAATGCCGGGCAGGGGCGTATCTCTCGTGAGTTGGATAAGCAACAGGCCGAAGATGTCTTTGATTTGTGGCTCAATGACGAAACGAATCGTTACGCTTTTCGTATGATCGCGTTGAAAGAAATCATGAAGAATCCTTATAAATACGGCTTTGTTCTTAAAAGCAATCAGCTTTACAAACCAATCCGCACCAAAGATGTTAAAGTTACAGGGTCTATTGATGATTTGGCCGCTTTTGCCAAACAAAACGGAATTACCTATGCTCAATTGAAGGATTTCAATCCTTGGCTTCGCGAACGCTCTTTGCCGAATAAAATCGGGAAAGAATATGTAATTAAAATTCCGTTGCAGGAAGATCTTTATTATAAAAACGGTAATGTCGAAATTTACGACAAAAATTGGGTTGTTGATTAATGAAAGATTTGAAAACGAACGATACGAACAATAAGATAAGCGTTCTGGGAGCGCGCGTTCACAATCTGAAGAATATCGATGTCGATATTCCTCGTAATAGTTTTACGATAATTACCGGATTGAGCGGAAGTGGAAAATCTTCTCTTGCGTTCGATACCATCTTTGCCGAAGGTCAACGTCGGTATATCGAAACATTTTCTTCGTATGCAAGGAATTTCCTTGGTAATATGGAGCGTCCGGATGTCGATAAGATTACCGGATTGAGTCCTGTAATTTCGATCGAACAGAAAACCACCAATAAAAATCCTCGATCCACCGTCGGGACGACGACCGAGGTATATGACTTTCTACGATTGCTTTATGCACGTGCCGGCGAAGCATATTCGTATATATCGGGTGAGAAAATGGTCAAATTTACCGAAGAGCAGATTCTGAATCTGATTCTCGACCGATATGAAGGCAAACGCACCTATATTCTTGCTCCACTTGTGCGGAATCGAAAAGGACATTATAAAGAGCTTTTCGAGCAGATGCGCAAAAAAGGATATCTCAATGTCCGTGTTGACGGTGAGGTGAGAGAGATTCTTCATGGGATGAAACTCGACCGCTATAAGAATCATACCGTAGAATTGATCGTAGATAAATTGGTCGTGTCTTCACGTGACGAACAACGCCTCAAAGACAGTGTCCGTTTGGCGATGAAACAAGGAGACGGTCTGATCATGGTGCTTGATGCCGATAGCGGAGAGATAAGACATTACTCTCGGATGTTGATGGATCCCGTCAGTGGTATTTCATATAGCGAACCTGCACCCCATAACTTTTCGTTCAATTCGCCCCAAGGCGCATGTCAGTCTTGCAAAGGCTTGGGCGTTATAAATGTGATTGATCGTGAATAAGTGATTCCCGATGCCAATCAATCCATTTATCAGGGTGGAATCATCCCTTTGGGGAAATATAAAAACAGTATGATCTTTTGGCAGATCGAAGCCATTCTAGATAAATACGGAGTCAATTTGAAAACTCCTCTGAAAGATGTACCCGAAGAGGCCATTGATGAAATCATGAACGGTACGGATGAGCGGTTGAATATTAAGAATGCGGCCTTAGGCAACTCCAATATGTTTTTGTCTTACGACGGTCTTGTCAAATATATCGAGATGCAGGCTCAAAGTGAAGCTTCGGCTACCGCTCAGAAATGGGCCGGTCAGTTTTCCAAAACCGTTCAATGTCCGGTCTGCCATGGTTTGCGTCTTAATAAAGAAGCTCTCCATTTTAAGGTAGCCGGAAAGAATATCGCCGAACTCAGCAATATGGATTTGTCTGCACTGAAAGCCTGGTTGGAGAATATCGAAGATTCGATGTCTCCCAAGCAGCGTATCATCGCGGTAGAAATCCTAAAGGAGATTCGTACACGTCTTCAATTCCTTTTGGATGTCGGTTTGGAATACCTTTCGCTCAATCGTGCTTCGGCTACGTTGTCCGGAGGTGAGAGTCAGCGAATTCGTCTTGCCACTCAGATCGGGTCGCAATTGGTGAATGTCTTGTATATTCTAGACGAGCCGAGTATCGGTTTGCATCAGCGAGATAATGTTCGTCTGATCAATTCGCTCAAGCAGTTGCGTGATGGAGGCAATACAGTCGTCGTTGTCGAACATGATAGGGATATGATGGTCGATGCCGATTACGTAGTTGATATTGGTCCGTATGCAGGTCGTTTGGGGGGTGAAGTCGTTTTTTCCGGAACTCCCGATGAGATGCTAAAGAGCGATACCATAACGGCCGCTTATTTGAACGGAAATATGAAAATAGCCGTTCCGGAAAAAAGAAGAGAGGGAAATGGTAATTCGCTTATCCTGCGTGGCGCGAAGGGGCATAATCTGAAGAATGTTACAGCCGAATTCCCATTGGGTAAATTGATTTGCGTGACAGGTGTATCCGGTTCCGGAAAATCAAGTCTTATCAATGGTACGTTGCAACCGATTCTTAGCCAGAAGTTTTACCGATCGTTACAAGATCCGTTGGAATATTCATCCATCGAAGGTCTTGATCACATTGATAAGGTGGTGAATGTCGATCAATCTCCGTTGGGCCGCACGCCTCGTTCCAATCCGGCAACTTACACCGGAGTCTTTTCCGATATCAGAAATCTCTTTGTGAATCTTCCTGAAGCGAAGATTCGAGGGTATAAACCGGGTCGATTCTCATTTAATGTGTCCGGTGGTCGTTGTGAGACATGCAGCGGAAACGGATATAAGACCATCGAAATGAACTTCCTACCCGATGTATTGGTTCCGTGCGAGGATTGCCATGGCAAACGCTATAATCGTGAAACACTCGAAGTCCGCTTCAAAGGTAAGTCTATCGCAGACGTACTTGATATGACCATCAACCAGGCGGTTGAGTTCTTTGAAAGCGTTCCTCAGATACTGGGTAAGATAAAAGTCTTACAAGATGTAGGATTGGGATATATAAAGTTGGGACAACCTTCAGATCGGAAGAGCACACGTCTGAACTCCAGTCACTCCGGAGAATCTCG
>CAMTOW010000219.1 GCA_947074245.1 uncultured Bacteroidales bacterium
GTCTCAAACACCAGTGGATTCACTTCCATGCCGGTTCGATCCCGGCTCTGGGTACGCTTAAAGCCTGATCTTCATTCGAAGATCAGGCTTTTTTTATTATCGGATTTTCTGGTTTCCGACGATACTCTACTACCATCCCAAGAGAGCCATCATCTTTTGCATAACCAATGTATTGTCATAGATTCCCGAAAATGCCGAGGCTCCCGCGCCATACGCGTAAATGGGCACCATGACATCCGTATGGTAGTTTGACGAAAAATTAAATTCAACGTTAGTGATCGTCAGAAAATCATTGCTTCCGTTGGTAATCGACAATCCTCCCGTTTCATGATCCGCCGTTACTACCACCAACGTTCCGGGTGTCCGGTCGGCATATTCATAACATACCCGTACGATATTCTCAAAATCGTGCATCTCGCCGATCACTCCTTTGATGTTATTCGAATGCGCTTCCATATCGATCTGTGATCCTTCGATCATTAAGAAAAAGGGCTCGTTTCCGAATCCGTTCAATACCGATTCGGTGATTCCCGTCATCAGATTCATATCTCTTCCGCTCTGAATTGTAGGGAGGCATCCTTTCTCTTTCAGAAACAGCGTATAGTTTTCGGTATCGACCAGGTCTATCTCCGCGGCATCACTCAATGCGGCATAGCCTTTGTCGCTGAATTTCTTCCGGATCGAATCCAGAAAGAGGGCATCGCCGTTATTCGATATTCCTCCACCAATGATTACGTTAATTCCCGAATCAGCCAAGTGATCCGCGATGATACCCTCCTTGGTTCGACTATCCACATTCGAATAAAATGCAGCCGGAGTGGCGTTCGTCAATTCGCAAGTGACGATCAATCCCGTGCGCCACTGTTTTTCCTGCGCATATTTTAAAATCGATTTCAGCTTCTTCCCGTTCGGCAGTTGTCCGAGCATCCCATTATTGGTTTTATGTCCACACGCCAGAGCTGTCCCGGCCGCCGCCGAATCGGTAATTCGGTTATTCGAGGAGTTTGTCGTCAGATAACCCGAAACTTTCGATTTGCTGAAGATCAGATCCGCATTGTTTCGCGCGATCATCAATGCGTTGATTTGAGCGACCCCCATTCCGTCTCCGATCAGATAAATGATCCGCTCTACGGAGCCCGCATCCCGGATCGGTTCCGAAATCAACTCTTCTTGTTTGCTGCAGGAGAATAAAAGGCTTATTGTCAGGAGGAGGATTCCAAATCGAATTTTTGTCATGATCGGCAATTTTGTATATATAACAGCTACCCCGATCGGGTTGTTCTTCTTATACTATTATATCCTAAATAGCTTTATAGAAACAAAAAGCGATACCATCTTTTGAATGGAATGGACTAAGTTTGTGTTGTAAATATTTAATTTATAGTAGTTTAATTCTCGTTGAGATGCGCTGCGTTGAAGAACCTGCGTTATAGTATGAACGAAATACGTAACGAATCGCTCCGAAGTTGTCATATAATCCGCAGGATATTCCTGTTTATGGATCGGCTGTTTTTGTGAGCATCAGGCATACGCATCTGCGGAATTCATTCCATGCTTCCTCTTTATTAAAAGGCATTTATCATTTCATCATCGCGAAATACGGTTTTCTCGTGCGGATACTTCTTCGATGCCAAATGATACGCTGTTTCTCTGCAATCGCTATTAATCAATCATACGTTTAATGAAAACCAATTATTTAATCAAAATCACCTTTTTATTATTTACTGCCCTTTTTGCTTTTTCCTGTGCGGATAAAATCGAATCTCCGTTGATTCTGACAACCAAAGAGCATCAATTATCATCGGAAGAGACGACACTCAACCTACCGATCAAAAACGATCCGGACATCACCGTCAGCATAGACGAGCGTATCGATTGGTTAACCTATGAGATCGAGCCGAAAAACAATCAAATGTTCTTAATCATTACCTGTTCGGAGAATGAGGATATCACGGCTCGAAAAGCCGAATTGCTCGTATCGTCCAATGGATCGACAGAAATAATTACGATTTTTCAGGAAGCGGCCGGAGCGATAATACCGACGATAAGCTCCTTCGCACTGGAAATAACGAAGAATGACGATCTGATGGGGGAAGACCTTTATGCGCAGATCCATGAAAATGAGATCCGGTTTTCGTTCGATTATACACCGTCCAATTTTAGTTTTTCTCCAACCATCGAAGCCAATTGTGCCGGAATATTCTTTGTTGTCGATTCCGATACGATTGCCTATCAGAATCAGAAAATCGATTTTTCGAAAGACGTCAAATGTATTCTGAAAAATATGTCCGGTAAGACCAATATCTACACGGTGCATATCAGCGCCCACAATACCATTCCCGTCGTTTATATCGAAACCGATAATTATCAACCGATCGTGTCGAAAGAAAATTATCTGTCCGGATCGCTGACGCTCGATGGATTGGGCATCGTGCCCTCTTTAGAGGCATCGATGAAAATTCGCGGGCGTGGTAATTCGACCTGGGGTTTTCCGAAAAAACCGTACCGTATAAAATTCGATAAAAAGCAGGAACTGGCAGGGTTCCCGGCTCATAAAGACTGGGTATTGTTGGCCAACTACATCGACGAAAGTCTGATGAAGAACTCTGTCGCGTTTCAGATCGCCCGAATCATGGAGTTGGGTTGGTGTAGTCGCAGTATTCCCGTAGATGTTTATATCAATGGGGTTTATCAGGGCAATTATCTTTTGTGCGAACAGATAAAGATCGATGAAAATCGGTTGAATATCGCTAAATTAAAAAACGATGATGTCTCGGAAGATAAGATTACAGGAGGATATTTGTTGGAAATGGATACGCATTTCGACGAAGAGCAGAAATTCAAAAGCGCGATACGTCAATTGCCGGTAATGATTAAAGATCCGGAATTAAACGATCGTCAGTTCGATTGGATTCAATCTCATTTCAATACGACCGAACGCGTCATCTATTCGGATGATTATTTGAATGTGGAGACGGGATATCGGAATTATATCGATACCGAGAGCTTTATCAAATGGTGGCTGCTCTATGAGTTAATGACCAACGACGAACCCGGTCATCCCAAAAGCTGCTACATGTATAAAGATCGGAATGATAAATTTAAAATGGGTCCGATTTGGGATTTTGACTGGTATACCGTCTGTGGAACGACCGAAGGGTGGTCTAATAGCAAGCATCTTTGGTATGACCGTCTTTTCCAAGATTCCGAATATGTAAGCCAAACCAAGAGTATCTGGAACCGCTACAAGGCCGATCTTCAAAACGAAATCCAAATCTATCTCTCCGTCAAAGAGCAAGAATTGGGATTATCGGCCGCGCTCAATCACAAACTATGGCCCCGCGTAAATGAGAAACCCGATTCGTTTGAAGTGGCTATCGAGAAATTGAAGACTCATTTTCAGCAACGAATCCAATGGATGGATCAGGCGATAAACTCGTTATAATCGCGCCGAATAAGAAATCGGTGGATTAACATCATAAACGATGCCCTGATAAGCGATATACATTCGCCTATCAGGGCATCGTTTGTGTTATGACGAAACTCCTTCTATCCGATATGCATCATAGAAGCTTCTCAAGCGCCTTAAAATCCAAAATCTGTCCTTTTCCGGCATGCAGCGTAATGATGCCTTCTTTTACCATTTCCGACATTGCGCGCGACAGGGAAGGGCGTTCCACGCCGAAATATTCGGCAAGCGAAGCGATGCTTCTTCCCAGTTCGAATTCGCCGTCATGTTCTCGGCTCAGGATGTAATAGACGATTTTACCTTTAATTCCTTTTTGGGCGAATATCTTCAATCGCTCCGAGATGTATTGCATCCGGTTGGCATTAAATGCCATGAAACCTCTCATATATTGCGGACACTCTCTCATCTTCGCTTCAATGGTCTCTTTGGGAATGAACATGACATCGCACTCCTGCAAAGCGATCACGTCAACCGGAAAACGATTATTTTCCGCAAACAGGAATGCCGCCGCCAGCGGATAAGGTGCTCCGATCTCATCGACCGGTAACGTCATGCCCGAACTCGAAACGATTTCTGTTTTTACTCTTCCCCGCGTCAGCATCAACAGATGGTTTACTTTATCTCCCTGATAGGCGATATGCTCGCCCGACTTATAATGCTTGACGGTATGAGGAATCGTGCAGGTGATTTGCTCCAACTCGTCCATCGACTTATTCTGGCATTTCGAGCAAAAAAACAACAGTTCATTTTTATACTGGTAACTCATAATAAACAAATATAATAAAAATACCCCTGTAACAAATGTTACGCCATGTCCTTCTTTCATCGATTACATTTGTTCTATAAACTCATATAGAATTAATGGAAATGAATCAATTGATAACAGGCGCATTCCGCGCCGCCGAAACAATCGAATACGCGTCAGACAGCATCGTCAGCCGTCAACTCCTTCAGAATAAATCCGGGAACATAACGCTTTTCGCGTTTGATAAGGAACAACGTTTAAGCGAGCATACCGCTCCCTTTCATGCTGTATGTCAGATCTGCGACGGCGAAGCCGAGATCCGTATCGGCGACGAAACCCATCGTCTTGCGTGTGGTCAGATGACCATCAAGCCCGCTCACGTACCTCATGCCGTCTATGCGCCCGTACCGGTTAAGATGTTCCTAACAATGATTAAAGACA
>CAMTOW010000220.1 GCA_947074245.1 uncultured Bacteroidales bacterium
GAGATTCTCCGGAGTGACTGGAGTTCAGACGTGTGCTCTTCCGATCTTTTTGTTCCTATATAATGCGATTATTTCACTTCTTCAAAATCAACGTCAGTCACACCGCCATCGTTGTTTTCTTCCGGTGCAGCATGAGGAGCACCTTGCTGTGCGCCCTGTTGAGCTCCGTAGATATCTTGAGCAGCCGATTGAAGCACGTTGTTCAATTCAGTAGTCGCAGAGTCGATTCCGGCGATATCCTGAGCTTTATGAGCTTCTTTCAGTTTACCCAAAGCCGATTCGATTGCAGCTTTCTTATCAGCAGGAATCTTGTCTCCGATTTCAGAAAGTTGTTTTTCTGTCTGGAAGATCATGCTGTCAGCCTGATTCAATTTATCGATTTTTTCTTTTTCTTTTTTGTCGTTATCTGCATTTGCTGCAGCTTCTTCCTTCATGCGTTTGATTTCTGTTTCTGTCAAACCGCTTGAAGCTTCGATACGGATACTTTGTTCTTTACCTGTACCTTTATCTTTTGCCGATACATGAAGGATACCGTTCGCGTCGATATCGAATGTTACTTCAATCTGAGGAACACCACGCTGAGCAGAAGGAATACCATCCAAGTGGAAACGTCCGATCGTTTTATTGTCTTTCGCCATAGGACGCTCACCCTGAAGAACATGGATTTCTACCGAAGGCTGATTATCTACTGCAGTCGAGAATGTTTCCGATTTCTTGGTTGGGATAGTCGTGTTCGAAGAGATCAACGTTGTCATCACGCCTCCTAATGTTTCGATACCCAATGAAAGCGGAGTAACGTCAAGAAGCAATACATCCTTCACTTCGCCACTCAATACCGCACCCTGAATTGCAGCACCCAAAGCTACTACTTCATCCGGATTAACATTTTTAGTTGGAGTTTTACCGAAGAATTTCTCAACTTCCGTCTGTACGGCAGGGATACGAGTTGATCCACCTACCACGATCACTTCATCGATCTGAGATGCGCTCAAACCTGCATTTTTCAATGCTTTTCTACATGGTTCGATTGTTGCTTTGATCAAAGAATCAGCAAGCTGTTCGAATTTCGCACGAGTTAGGTTTTTAACAAGGTGTTTTGGAATACCGTTTACCGGCATGATATATGGCAGGTTGATTTCTGTCGATGTAGTTGAAGAAAGCTCGATTTTAGCTTTTTCAGCAGCTTCTTTCAAACGCTGTAATGCCATCGGGTCTTGACGAAGATCCAAACCTTCTTCTTTCTTGAACTCTTCAGCCAACCAGTCTACGATTACGTGGTCAAAGTCATCACCACCTAAGTGAGTATCACCGTCGGTAGATTTTACTTCAAATACGCCGTCACCCAATTCCAGGATAGAGATATCGAATGTACCACCACCAAGGTCGAATACGGCGATCTTCATATCTTTCGTAGTTTTATCCAAACCGTAAGCCAAAGCGGCAGCAGTCGGTTCGTTTACGATACGACGAACGGTAAGACCGGCGATTTCGCCCGCTTCTTTGGTAGCCTGACGCTGAGCGTCGTTGAAATATGCCGGAACAGTGATAACTGCTTCTGTTACCTCTTGTCCAAGATAATCTTCAGCTGTCTTTTTCATTTTCTGAAGGATCATCGCTGAGATTTCCTGTGGAGAATAAGTACGTCCTTCCACTTCTACGCGAGGCTGATTCGCTTCGTTACATACAACTGTATAAGGTACGCGAGGAATTTCATTTTTGACCTGATCACAATTTTCCCCCATGAAACGTTTGATTGAGAAAATCGTTCTTGTCGGATTGGTTACTGCCTGACGTTTTGCAGGTTCCCCTACACGACGTTCTCCACCGTCGACAAACGCAACAATCGAAGGTGTAGTCGGACGACCTTCTGAGTTATTAATAACAACCGGAGTGTTTCCTTCCATTACGGCAACACATGAGTTGGTTGTTCCCAAGTCAATACCAATAATTTTTCCCATTGTAGTATAATTTTTTAAGTTTGTTATGTCTTAAATTGATTAATCTATTATCAATAACAGCGAATATCCCATTTGGTTTATTTTATTCGCCTCCGTAAATTTTATTTACAAATGGTGTGCCAATGTTTTAAAGGATCGAAAAAATATTTTTTGGCAGTCATTCACATTTTATGGTTTGAATTTGACAGCGAAAACTGACAGTTTGACGCATCGACGGTCTTGAAACTAAAAAATATCGGATCGATGAGCATCGGTTGCGTTCTAAAAAATCACATCTAAAAAACACGCATTACCCATAAATAAAACAGGCAGTTCACTTCGTTGCCCGATTCCTCGGAGTATCGAAATGTACTGCCTATTATTTATCCTAACTCTTATACAACGATTTATCTTAACTCCTATACTATGATCTCTCCGCTCCAATCAATATACTGAAACCGTCAGCGGATGGCGAATGCAAGACGCATAGTTGATTATATAGTTTTCCCAATCTTTCATCAAAGGAAAGTTACCTTTGCTCCAGCCGCCTCCCGAATAATAAGTCAATCCGCGGCCCGCGCTATAACTGGGTTGATAATTCATGATTCCGATCATCTGATTGTTGACGATCTTCGTGTCGATTAACGCGACGTCTGAAACGAATCCCAAATAAATGGTTCCTTGATTTGCTTCCTCTGGTTGAGCATACGCCAAATACCCTTCGGGACCATTCATGATATAAGTTTTATTTCCCCAATACGGAAATCCCGCAGCCACTTGTATATCACGCTTGATATCGCCGTAATGTTCTATGATCTTATTCAGATTGGCATCAGCATCCAGACTGATGATTCGCGTTTCTTTCACAACGATACTATCCACAGCCAAATATGGTTTGTATCCGATTTTAAAAACGACACGTAACGGACCGTTGTCTAACACCTCAAAAGTCGAATAGGGAGCATTGGAGTAATAGAATGAGTCTTTCTGAAACGGTGCTGCCGCTCCTGCGCCCAATGATTTTCCCAATGCGATATAATCGTCAGACGTACTCTGCGTCGTCATTTCCCGTTTCACCCCAGCAAGGCCGTCCTTATACCATTCTTTGGCGATCAATCCGGGTTTCTTTTTAATCCATACTTCGATTCCGCCATCCAGCAAATCGGATGTCGGCACCATCTCCAGTTCACCTCCGGTCAACCGGAATGCGACCCGTTCGTTTTCCCAGGTAGCCATCTGTGAATTTATTCCCAACAACACCCGTCGCGGCACGCTGTCCGGAACACCCGCTTTCACTTTATAGCGCAGTTTTTGCTGGGGCAACATCGTTGCCTGAAATATCAACAGGCGCGGTTCATTATCGCCATAAGTCACCAATTGACAAGGCAACTGTTTACCGGCTTCATCCGTCAGAATAAAACTCTCTCCGTCACCAAGTCGAAGACTGTTTGAAATCAATTTCCAATCCACTTCCACCATCTCCTGGCTTCGGCTAAGATCCGACTTATTCTCTACGACGATGGTTACCGTCTTCCGTTTCGCACACGAAACACTAAGCAGAATGAACAAAAACAAAAACGGATATATCTTTTTCATAAAAGTGATATTATAAATTTTCGGATATAAAAAAGGCATGATAAAATATCATGCCTTTATAACCTATATCGGTATATCCTTGTTCATTTGAAATGTCATCTTAACCCTTGCTCATCGCCATTTTCAACCGGCACATAGTCCAGCACCGCTCCACTTCGGCCCCATACGACCGAAAAATCGTGCGTAGCCACGCTCGGGTGGATCGACCATTCGGGAATAATGATTCCCTGCATTCCTTGCAGCCATAAATGTCTTGTTTCCGACGGCTCGCCCAAGAACTGACAGACCGCTTCTCCTTCGGGCAAATCGAAAACAAAAAATGTCTCCAATTTATGATAGCGATCGTCTACCGGTTCCGTATTCCATACGTTATTTTTATCCATGATCGTTATCCCCATTTGCAACTGACAAGACCGTACGGCTTCCGTACCGATCATATTAAACACGGAACATTTATTGCATTTATCCTCGCGTCCCGGCATCGAAGCCACCAACTCGGCAATCGTAACCTTCTTATCCGGATAATTTGTAAATGCGGGTGTCGAATTGAAATAAAATTTCGCAGGATGTGCCTTATCCTCGCTGATGAATACGACTGTTTTTGTTCCACATCCTACATAGAGTGCATCCTTATGATCCAACTCATAGAGTTGTTGATCGATCCGAACCGAACCTTTTCCTCCAACGTTTATGATTCCGATTTCTCGCTGTTGCATGAAATAAGGTGTTCTCAATAAATTGATCGTACCAAGAGCCAATTCTTCATCAATCGGCATCGCACCACCGATAATCATCCGATCTTCGATCGAATAATACATATTGACCTCATTCGGAGCTAATACGAGTTTAATCATAAACTCATCCCGAAGACGTTCCGTATCATAGGTTTTTACATCCTGTGGATTTGAGGAATAACGAAGCACATAATTCGTTTTCATAGAAATATGGATTAGGTTTGATTATTAAATCGAATATATACGTCCTGCCGATTTGTAAAACCGTCCAATTGGTATGAGAGTCAATATCTGACTTCTCGAAAGCATCTATTCAATACAAACAAACCATTCCTCGATAGAGTTTAAAAGAAGAACCCCCAATCTCTGCCAATCT